>JAPOOP010000585.1 GCA_026713385.1 Candidatus Poribacteria bacterium
GACCTTAAAGCATGAGATCCAGACGTGGCAAGACCGAAGAAATCAGCAACGTGCGACTCTCCAATGGCAGTTTACAACTCACGACGCACGCATCAAACTTAAAACGCTATACCCAGCAGTTTAGATGTGACAGACTACTAGGTCAATTTTAAATATTTTTTCAATTAAAAAACAGTAAAGCCTCTATCTAACTATAGATTATACAATATTTTTAGGGAAAAAGCAAATTGTGTTAGCGTCATTCAATTGTCGGTTTTTTGAGCATTCACGCGAAGGCATCGCGAGCGGGAGCTCGCTCCTACAGCGAAGGGTTCCTCAAGCAGAAAATCGAAATTATGGGAGAATTGAATGCCGCCGGACAACGGGAAAAGACGGATTGACAGGCAGGCTTTCTCATGGTATAATTTTAAAAATTAATCAATGCCTTCTAAATAAGAGCCTTGAAAAGGAAATACAATGAGCGAATTTTATGTCACCACACCCATCTACTACGTCAATGATGAACCGCATGCAGGACACGGTTATAGCACCATTGTCGCAGATACTTTGGCACGCTATCACCGACTCAAAGGCAATGAGGTGTTCTTTTTGACCGGTGTTGATGAGCACGGCGCAAAGATACATAAAGCTGCTGAAAAGGCAGGGCTTACCCCGCAAGATTATTGCGATAAAATAGCACCTACATTTATCAAATTTTGGAAACGATTGAATATCTCGCACGACATCTTCATGCGTACGACCAGCGATATGCACAAGCGGGGCGCGGAGAAATTCCTCACCGCCCTCTACGACAGTGGGGACATCTACAAAGGGACTTATGAAGGATACTATTGCCTCCCCTGCGAACGGTTTTTTCCTGAAAAAGAATTGACAGACGAAAAGATGTGCCCGATTCATAAATTGCCCTTAGAATGGCTCGAAGAAGAGAACTATTTCTTTCGACTCTCCAAGTATCAAGATCGTTTACTCGCGCATTTCCATGAGAATCCAGACTTTGTCTACCCCGCAGCTCGGCGCAATGAGCTCCTGAGCGTCCTTAACTCTGGATTGGAAGATATAAGCATCTCTCGTTCCTCCGTCTCGTGGGGAATTTCTTTGCCGTTCGATCCTGAGCATATCGTCTACGTCTGGATTGAAGCATTGATGAATTACATGACAGCACTCGGTTATGAAACCGATAGCGAGCAGTATCGCACTTTTTGGCCCGCTGATGTCCACATGATGGGGAAGGACATCACCCGTTTCCATGCGCTAATCTGGCCCGCAATGTTGATGGCTGTAGACCTGCCACTTCCAAAGCAAATCATCGCACACGGTTTTTTGACGAAAGACGGTGAGGCGTTGAGTAAAACGCGAGGTATTTTCGTTGATCTGGACACGGACATCGAAACCTACGGGTTGGATGCGTTCCGTTATTACCTTCTGCGCGAGTTTAGTTTCGGAAACGATGGCGATTATCGTCCCGCTCGTTTGCACGCACGCTACAACGCAGATCTCGCGAATGATCTCGGTAACCTGCTCAATCGTGTTCTCGGTTTAGTGAATAAGAACTTTGATGAGATTCCCGGACCCACAACCCCCGGTGAATTTGATGATGAAATCACAGCGATGGCGCAAACGACAGTAGAGAAATTAGACGAGCACATAAGCGTGTTCGCGTTTGACGCAGCATTGGAAACTATCTGGGAATTTGTCAGACGCATCAATCGGTATGTTCAACAGACGCAGGTCTGGACACTCGCAAAACCTGAGACGAAACCGAGAATGGGCACGATCCTTTACAATAGTTTAGAGGCACTACGGTTCATTTCTGTCCTGATCTCACCTTTTGTTCCAGACACGGCTGAGAAAATTCAGAAACAGATCGGTTTAACGGAATTTGATACTGTCGCAGAATGGGGACGTTTACCTGTAGGTTTGACAGTCAGTAGAGGAGAACCCATTTTTCCGCGTATCGATGTCAAAAAACAGAAACAGCCGCAACCAAAAGAAACCGCACAACCAAAACAGAAGAAGGAAAAGGAAACGTCAAGTCTTGTTTCCTTTACTGATTTCCAAAAATTGGATCTGCGGGTGGCGCGTATCCTCAGTGCCGAACCGGTTAAAGGGGCTGACCGACTCCTCAAGTTACAGGTAGACCTCGGCACTGAAAAACGACAATTGGTCGCTGGAATTGCCGAACACTATAAACCTGAAGCATTAGTAGGTAAACAGATAATAGTCGTCGCCAACTTAGAACCTGCCACCATTCGCAACGTCGAGTCGCACGGCATGATTCTCGCGGGGAGCGGTGATTCCGTAGTTTTGGCAACGCTTGAAACAGAAATGCCGCTCGGTACACAAGTCAGGTAGCAACGTGAGTGAACACCGCGTTTGTAGCGCGATGCACGTCGCATCTGGACGAGTATGCCGCAAAACTGTGAGTTTACGCCTTAAAAAACTTTCGTCTCTCATGCCCATCGCGATTCATCAAACATCATCACAAAACGCGTAGGGGCGAGGTGACCTCGCCCGTACAGAGTGATGTCCAAGATTCCACAGTAAAAAAAATGCAAGACATAGAAAATATTCTTAAAACCCGTATTCAGAACGATGACGCAAGCACCTTCGTCATCATTGTACCGACTGATTCTGCGCGTCTGAAGCGTCAGCGCGAATTGGTCGGTTATCACCCGAACCGGACAGTTGCTAATTTGCGCGTCTACACACTCGGAAGTTTCATTCAAAGGCTATACGACCAAGTCCGCCCATCAAGACAATATATCTCGCAAGGACTCCAAAACCTCTGGCTGCATGAAATCGCGAATCCTCAACCGAACGATCCTAATGCCTACCGTTATGATACATTTCGACCCAGCCAAAACATTCCTGTGCCGGATAGCACGCTCTCCCTCATCGCTAACACACTTAACAACCTTAAAGAATACGGAGAGGACACGCTAAATATCGAAAATGGCGAACAACAGAATCCAACCGAGGATGACCTCGTTCGCATTTATAACAATTATGGGAGCAAGCTTAAAGACCGTTGGATAGATGAACAAGGCAAGCATCTGCACCTCGCTAACGCTAAAAATTTTGGTTCGCTTATGATCGGGGCATTTCCAAGGATCAATCTTGTTGTTGTTGAAGGATTTACCGCCCTTTCTAAAGTCGACATCAAAATCTTGACCCACATTGCCAAAATGCCTCAGATAGAAACGTGGTTCCGGACCGACTACGTTGAAGGAAATGAAAATCTTTACAGAAATATTACTGACCTCGTCAGACAATTCAATACGGTAGGTGTAAATATCGATCCCGACTATGAGCGCGAACCGGAACTGCATCAACATTATGCCAATAACCTATTCCGAACGGATAACCTTTGCGTAACCCGAATTGCGGCTCCTCACATTAAAGTGTTGGAACCAGCCGATCGTTCCGAAGAAGTGGCGCAGATTGCGCACCTGATCCAAAAACATGTCTCAGAGAGGCACTGCAAGCTAAGTGAGATCTGTGTTGCCTGTTACAACATAGAACAGTATGAGCGACGCATCGCTGAGGTTTTCCCAACTTACGGTATCCCGTACTCACTTGTAGAAAGGCTGTCCTTGACAAGATCAGAGGTCGTTAAAGCAATATTCTCTCGTCTTTCATCACGTCAAGTTCCATTAGACGATGCCTATTTCTCTGAGGTCGAGCCTGCGTCCCACACACGACTGTTTCACCCTGACGCTTTTCAGAGATATG
This sequence comes from Candidatus Poribacteria bacterium, assembly GCA_026713385.1. Classification (GTDB taxonomy): domain Bacteria; phylum Poribacteria; class WGA-4E; order WGA-4E; family WGA-3G; genus WGA-3G. The sequence goes on from JAPOOP010000585.1 coordinate 3,733, forward strand.
TTGATGACCTACTCAAAGAAGGCAGGGTCATCCAGCATGTTCTAAACCCGATGCTAAGAAAAAACCGAGAGGTCGTCGAAGGCGAAATCGAGGCTTACCGCCAATTCAAGAGAATTGTTAAAGAACTTTGTGGCGTTTTAAAATCGGACCGGATTGAATCGTGTTCTCTTGATGATTATATTGAGAAACTCCATCACATTGCAAAACATACCAATTACCAAAACAGAGCAACGACCAAAGAAGAAACCGTCAAAGTTACACGACTCAGTGAACTGAGAAGTTCAGAGTTTAATACCGTCTTTTTATGTGATTTTGTGGAAGGCAGTTTTCCAGAAAATTATCGACCCGATCCATTGCTTCCAGACCACCCTTATCGTACTGAAGAAGAGCAGATGTACAATAACCGGTTCATGTTCTATGGGGTGCTCAAGTCCTTTCGGGAACGACTCTATCTTCTTACCCCAAAACGTGAAGGAGAAGCGAATCTAATCCCTTCTCCTTTTCTCGGTGAATTAAAGGCAGTCGCCACTGTTGAGGAGATGAAGGTCCCGAATCCCTCGCGGGGTAGTGTAACCGGTTTCCTCAGTAGGTACGGTGATCACGTATGGACAACACCTGTCCTTGCCAATGAGGAATTCCCTGCTGAAATCGCAGAGATGCGTCCCCTCATAAACCATGTCGTTAAGGTTGAAAAAAGTCGCGAAAAGACACACGATCATTTGGCTTATGAAGGGATGTTAACGGCTGAAACGCTTTCTACTGCAAGTCAAGAACGTTTGAACAGGCGACGGCAGCGGACCTATTCCGTCACAGAATTGGAAACTTACGCCAAGTGTCCCTTCCAGTACTTTATTAATAACGTTTTAAAGTTCCGTGTTGAAGATGACGAGACAGATGACGAGTTATCTGGTCTTGAAAAAGGATCACTACTCCATGATGTTCTCTTTGAATTCTACGACAATCGCCGCGACCAAAAAAGCCCCTGTATTGGACAATGTGACGAGGAAGCCTTTAAAGATGCCAAAGCGCAATTAAATGAACTGCTTGATCATAAAGCTAAAGAACAGCGCAATAGTCGGAAAGAGAAGCTTATTGGCGAGAATAATCTGTTTTGGGAAACCGATATAGCGAAACTTCGCGTTGCCCTCCACAAATGGCTTGCAGCAGAGCACACCTATGGGTTACTTGTTATGCCTCGCTACTTTGAGGTTAGTTTTGGACAAAAACGTGAACCGAGAGATCCAGAACTTAGCTGCCTTGAGTCAATTACTATCAGCGACGTGCGTATGACTGGTAAAATTGACCGTATTGATATCGGTAATGGCACCTTTAACATTGTCGACTATAAGACCGGCAGTTCCACCGTTAGAATGCCGGAGATCCTCAGCGGACGGAGTCTCCAACTCCCCATCTACCTACAAACAGCAAAGAAATTGTTGGAAATGCACAGCGGGACAGAATTAGAGCCAGCGGCAGGTCTCTATCATAAAATAAGGCTGGATCAATGTACAGTTGAACTCGGTATCGGAACGGAATCCGAAAACGGAGTTACCTACAGCAATTACAACGGTATAGACTGGAGATCGGTTGGCTCAAGAAGTGGTCAGTTGTTAGCAGATGAAACCTTCGATGCCCGGCTTACGCGCGTCAGTGGCTACGTCCAGCAGTACGTTGATGGTATATCTACAGGCACCTTCCCCCTCATCACGCGCGTTGAGACATTTGTAGATTCTGAAGAAGAAGGCGATACACCAATCACACCGAAAAATAAGACAGAACCCTGCAATTACTGTAGTTATAAGCGTGTCTGTCGTGTTGGAGCAATCTCTGAAGTAACTCAGTCGGATGACTAACATTCCGTTTTCGTTTCCACTATTCAAACGGAAACAGTAAGCCCGTAACGGAGTGGAGGGGTGTTTTTGGTAGGGTATTTCTGCGTATTGCTTGGGGTATCTTTGACTCTACGGAAAGGCACGTAAAACTCCTTGGGGAAACACCCAAGCAAAACACCCATCTCACCGATCCGCAAGGTATAATTAAAAAACCTTTCAGAAAAAACTTGCACACTTCTGCCAAATCTGTTATACTTCTTCCGATCTTTTAAACACATTGCTTGCACGCCGCTTAGCGCGCAGACTCGCAAGCACAAGTGAAAAAAATAAAATAGGAGGCTATTTTTAAAAATGGCACATACACTACCAGCACTTCCTTATGCGCACGATGCTTTGGAACCTCACATTGACGTACAGACCATGGAAATCCATCACGGCAAACACCATCAAGGTTACGTCACTAATCTGAACGCTGCCTTAGAGGGACTTGCTGTTGCCGACATGGATGTTCACGAATTGCTCAGCAATCTCGACCAGGTGCCGGAAGACAAACGCCAAGCCGTCATCAACAACGGTGGCGGACACGCCAATCATTCACTTTTCTGGTCCATCATGAGCCCCAACGGCGGTGAACCCGGCGGAGAGATCGCAGCCGCGATAACTTCCACCTTCGGATCGCTTGAGGCGGCGAAAGAACAATTTGTTACTGCCGCGACCACACGTTTCGGTTCCGGTTGGGCATGGCTCGTCCTCGGCGACAGTGGGTTGGAAATCTACTCCACTGCAAATCAGGACAGCCCGATCATGCAGGGACATACCCCGCTCCTTGGAGTCGATGTTTGGGAACACGCATACTATCTGAAATACCAGAATCTTCGTCCCGCTTATGTTGAGGCATGGACAAACGTCATCAACTGGACCCGGGTGAATGAACTCTACATAGCGAACGCCTAACTGCCATAACAACTTTCGGATGTGGTAGGGTAGGCACGAACAGCATTTCAAACCTACCCTCTACTTCCCAAAGTACCAACTGTCTGCCGAATTAAATTTTCTTGACATCTCCCATTAAATGTGTTATACTTAAAGCGTAAGCATGGTTTTTTCAGCATGCCTGTGAAACTTCGTAAAACGGCGTGCGTAATTAACAATTAAATAGATTACCCCAAAAAAGCGTTGAAGGGGAGGAGTAAGTCGTCCGGACTTGCGAGAGAAGGAGATTCATGGGCTGAAAGGTCTCCTCAAGTTTCCACGACTGAAGGTCGCCCTGGAGTTGCTAATCTGAACAGTCTATAGTAATGTCTCAGTAGGATTAGTCGGTGTGATGTCCGTTAACGCATCCCAAAGAGTGCTCTTTCTCATTATAGGGGGCTTTATAAGTCTGATACCCTGAATGAAAATGAGAAAGGGAATTGGAGTGGTACCACGGTAAGGTCACTGTGAATGTCCTTCTCGTCTCCAAAGTTGGAACGAGAAGGTTTTTTAATTTCAACTATTCCCTGTAGGGAACGGGGTCCACACTCCTCGCCCCTATCACTTATGAGGAAAATTGGCATGGAACTTTCAGGAGCGCAAATCCTTGTTGACAGTCTCAAACGGGAAGGTGTCGAATATATTTTTGGTGTGAACGGTGGCGCGGCGATGCCGATTTTCGATGCCCTGTATGGTGAGACCGAAATCAAATTGATTCCGATGCGGCATGAACAAGGGGCTTCCCACGCCGCTGATGGCTACGCACGCGTCACTGGGGATGTCGGGGTCGCACTCGCAACTTCCGGTCCTGGCGCAACCAATCTCGTCACAGGTATCGCAACCGCTTATATGGATTCGATTCCAATGGTCGCGATCACCGGACAGGTCTTCACCCACTATATCGGCAGCGATGCTTTCCAAGAGTGCGATATTATCGGTGTAACGCGTCCGGTCTGCAAGCATAGTTATCTCATCAAAAATAGCGACGAGGTCGCAGATGTCGTCGCTGAAGCGTTTCACATCGCGAAAACAGGGAAACCGGGTCCTGTAGTTATTGACATCGCTAAAGATGCCCAGATGCATGAAGCCCTGTTTCAATATCCAGAAACAGTTGACATTCGTAGCTACAAACCACAAGTTCATGGGGATCCGGCGCAGATCGCGAAGGCAGCGGCATTGATTAAGGAAGCAAAACGCCCCATGCTTTATGCCGGTGGTGGTGTCGTACTTGCCAATGCCAGCGAGGAACTGCGACAACTTACTCTCAAAACCCAGATTCCGATTACCGTTACATTGATGGGACTCGGAGCATTCCCCGAAACACATCCTTTAGCGATGGAGATGCCCGGAATGCATGGATCTTGTTGCGCAAACTACGCTTTTACCGATGCAGACCTTGTTATTGCTATCGGTGCAAGGTTCGATGACCGCGTTACGGGTGATCTCAGTAAATTCGCACCAAACGCTAAAAAAGTACACATCGATATCGACGCGTCCTGTATCGGAAAAAATGTTCCGGTAGATGTCCCCATCGTTGGTGATGCGAAGAGTGTTCTCACTGAACTGAACAAACAGGTCAGCACAGCGGACATCGACCCGTGGCGCAACCAGATTCAGGAGTGGAAGCAGAAGTACCCATTTGAATACGAGCAAAAATCCGATAAAGTGATGCCACAATACGTCATTGAGCAGATTTATGAACATTTCAGCGATGCGATTGTCGTCGCGGATGTCGGGCAGCACCAGATGTGGGCGGCGCAATACTTCAAATTCACCGAACCTCGGCAGTGGCTCAATTCCGGTGGTCTCGGTACGATGGGCTTCAGTCTACCTGCCGCAATCGGTGCGCAACTTGGATGTCCAGACAAAACCGTTGTCAACATCAACGGCGATGGCTCCTATATCATGACGATCCAAGAATTGGTGCCTGCGGTTACCATGAAGCTACCGCTAAAGATTTTCATCATCAACAATATGTATTTGGGAATGGTACGTCAATGGCAGGAATTGTTCCATGGCAAACGCTATTCCGCTGTCGATTACCACGACAACCCTGATTTCGCTTTACTTGCCCAGGCATTCGGTGCCACAGGTTTACGGGTTGAACATACTGAAGATGTTGTGCCCGCACTACAGAAGGCAAAAGGGATTACCGACGGTCCCGTCGTCATTGACTTTATTGTTGATGAAGAAGAGAATGTGTTCCCGATGGTTCCAGCGGGTGCCGGACTCGGAGATGTTATCCGCGGGTTATCTTAACGATAAAATAGCCGTCAGTAATCGGCGATCAGAAAGAGAACCTTTCCTCTGCAGATTACCGATAATCTCATAAATCACAGTTCAGACAATTTTAGAAAATCAACACGGAACGCGCGTATGGCATTCCGTGGGAGTGGACAACGGACATCCCGCTCAGACATAATTGCTAAAAAAATGAATTCAGAAGAACGACACATTTTTTCCGTTTTGGTCGAAAACCGATTTGGGGTCCTCGCGCGTGTTGCAGGACTCTTCAGCGGACGCGGCTTTAATATCGACAGTCTCAATGTCGCCGAAACACATGACAGGAGTATTTCGCAGATAACCCTTGTCACGCACGGCGACACTCAAATTATTGAACAGATTTACCACCATCTAAACAGACTTATTGACGTTATTGAGGTAACAGACCTCTCCACCGACACCCATGTTGAACGAGAACTGGTCCTTATCAAGATTGCTACCGATAATCCTCAAAAACGCACTGAGATTCTGCAAGTCGCGGAAGTTTTCCGTGGGCGAGTTATCGATATGAAACCTGCTTCACTTGTCCTTGAAATTACAGGTGATGAGGGTAAATTGAAAGCGGCGATTGACATTTTTAATACGTACGGTATCCTTGAGTTAGCACGTACCGGCAAAATAGCGATGTTACGCGGCTCCGAATCTTAATTTATGACCTCTGGGCTGCGCTCCATTCTATTACGCGTAGGTTCCTAGTTAAGAACATACCCCTAAACCCAAATTGTAGCCTGCAACAACGGCGCAGGGTTTTTGCTGGGGGTTTTTGATAGGGCACTTCCCTTTCTTCAGATATACGACAAAGCACGTTATTCTTCAAAACCCACCTGACCGAACCGCAAGGTAAAATTAAAAACCTGCAACAACGGCGCAGGCGGATATACGGAAGGAACGGTCCTACGCAAACCTTCCGAAACGAACCGCAAGGAAAATTAGAAAAATGGCAACAATTTATTACGATAGTGATGCTAATTTTGATTTATTGAAAGAACGCACCGTCGCTGTCGTCGGTTATGGCGCGCAAGGACGCGCACAATCCCTAAACCTCAAAGACAGCGGGGCGAATGTTGTCGTCGGATTATACGAAGGCAGTCGTTCAAAAGCACGAGCGGAAGCCGAAGGCTTGACCGTCAAAACCGTTGAAGAAGCCGCAGCAATGGCAGACATTGTTCAGGTTCTCATACCCGATGAACGACATGCGGCAGTGTACCGTGACCAGATCGCACCGAACATGCAGTCGGGAAATATGCTCCTCGTATCACACGGATTCAGCGTCCATTTTGGACAGATTGTGCCTGCCAGTGACATCGACGTCGCAATGATTGCGCCGAAGGGACCGGGACCTCTCGTCCGTGAGGTATTTGAAGGCGGTGGCGGCGTACCCTGCCTTGTCGCTATCCATCAAGACACTACGGGGATTGCCCGCGATATTGCTCTCGCTTATGCAAGAGGCATCGGCGGTACGCGCTCAGGTGTCATCGAAACTACGTTCCGCGAGGAAACCGAAACCGATCTCTTTGGCGAACAAGCCGTCCTATGTGGTGGAACCGCGGCACTCATTAAAGCCGCTTTTGACACACTTGTTGAAGCGGGGTACCAACCTGAGATGGCTTACTTTGAATGTCTTCACGAACTCAAGTTGATTGTTGATTTAATTTACTCTGGCGGATTGAGCAAAATGCGAAATGATATTAGCAATACTGCCGAATTCGGGGACCTTACGCGGGGTCCGCGGATCATTGACGACAGCATCCGAGACAAGATGCGCCAAATCTTAAAGGATGTACAGGAAGGTGTCTTCGCACGAGAGTGGGTCTTGGAAAATGAAGCGAATCAACCCGTACTCGGTGCCCTTCGTCGGCAAGAAGAGGAATTGGAAATCGAAAAAGTCGGCAAAAATCTGCGTAGCATGATGAGCTGGCTCGACAAATAAAAAATATTTTCCCCAACCAAGGTAGGTGCGGTTGGCAACCGCGCCGAACTCAAAAAAGTCTATATTTCGCTGATAAAACTTCCAACTCGGTCACTGTAACTGCTCCTTTTCTCATTTTCTGCTCCGTTTCTATGAATTTATCTGACAAGAAAGATACTTTTTTAATCCGGGAATGCCACCCAGAAGAGGCAGAAGTACTTCTCACATTGTGGCAGGCTGCTGGAACATCTTCGAGCGTCACAGATACCATCGCAGATATCCAAGGGGCAATAGAAAGCCTTGCGTCGGTACTGGTTGCTGAGGTAGATCAACGTATCGTCGGCTCCTTAATCGCTACTTTCGATGGGTGGCGAGGGAACATGTATCGGATCGCAGTTCATCCTGACTACCGACAGCGTGGTATTGGACGAGCCTTAGTCGAGGAAGGCGAAAGATGTTTGACAAAACAGGGAGCTAAACGCATCACAGCACTCGTAGAAGAGAAGTATCCGTGGGCGATTGCGTTCTGGTCGAGTGTCGGGTATGAGATAGAGCCTGGAATCGTCCGATTTTTCCGCAATCCCTAAATAAAATACACCGTGTGCATCATACGAGGAGGTTGGTCATGAAATTCAGAGGATATCAACTGGACAACACCTTCAAGAGCGTCTACGGGCTCGCGGTCGCCGACATAAACGGTGACGGGCAACTTGACATCATCGCTGGCTCTACAGGCGAACCCATTATCGCTTGGTACGAAGCACCCCACTGGAAAAGACACCTCGTGACCGATCAGGGTAGCGGACATATTACTATTGCCCCTTACGATCTCACCGGCAACGGCACGCCTGACCTCATTGTCGGGAGTGGTTTTAATCGCGGGGTCAACGCCGCAGGTGGATACCTCCAATGGCTTGAGGCACCGGCACAAGACGGACAGAACTGGAAAAGCCACCGCATCGCCGATGTCCCCTTCATCCACCGTGTCGCACTCGCGAACCTCTCTAAGAACGCATCAACATCGACTCCTTTTCTCATCGTTGCATCGATCCGCGGTGAGGACGGTAAACCCGGCGAATGGCATAGCCCCGGCTCCCTCTGGTGCTATGAATTGTCGGATACCCCGCGAGAGGCAACCTCTTGGCAATCCCACCTACTTGACGATTCCCTCCACATCAATCATGGTTTGAGTATCAATGACGTTGACCAAGATGGGCGCGATGATGTCCTGATTAGTTGTTCGGAAGGATTAATCTGGTATGAACCGCCTGTTGCACCCATGACAGACGATTGGGGTAAATGGGTCATCAGCGACCGAGAATGTAGTGACACATTCGCCGCCGACATTGATGGCGACGGTATCAACGAGATTTTAGCGATTGAACCGTGGCACGGGAACAATCTCGTCTGGTATAAAGCCACTGGTGATCTACGAACCGATCCCTGGCACCGCTATCTCATTGACGACACGCTCAACCGAGGGCACTCCCTTGCCGCTGTTGATGTTGACGATGATGGTGTGCTTGAGATTATCTGTGGCTATAACGGCGAAGGCACGAGTTTGCATCTCTACCGTCCAGAGGATCTCGCACAAAACCGGTGGAGCAAAGAGACAATTGACGATGGCGGTTTAGGTGTCGGACAGATGCACGTACTGGACATAAACGGGAACGGCAAACTGGACATCGTCGCCAGCGGTCTCAGCACAGGCAACGTCAAGTGGTATGAAAACCAACCCAGTTGAAAATCCTAACGATATAGCCTTCCAGAACACCCTATTTTTCCATTCTAATCAATACATTTCGGAACCGAGGTTTTTAACCTCGGTTCTCCCACTTAAGATCGATGAGTTCCAACTACTAATTTAAAAGAGTTCCGGATATCCAAAGGCATCCGATAACTATTCCTCAATCGCTTCAACGTTGGCGCGAGGTAAAGTCGTTTGTTGACCGTTTTCGAGCTCGACGCGCAATACCCGTACCTGTGCCTCTGTCTCCAAGCTCTGAAGTTCTACCGGTAGCTCCGTAACACGTCCCAATTTGCCGAAATACGGTTCACGGATGATGCGGACCGAGCTACCAACCTCCAGAATACCTTCAGCGGCATCCCCCGCCTCGGAGGATGTTTGAGAAGTTTCTGGCGCAATTGGGATCACGATCTCCGGACGGACAACCCCAGCACGAATCTGCGTCGCGCCGTTGATAGAGGTTTTCATGTCCTCCCGCGCTTTTAGGAGCGCAAACGTCTGCTCTGCCATCGCAATGCTTCCGAAACCTTCCGTAATAACGAGCGTAATCCCAATCTCCTCAGACCCCGTAATCGCAACGCCGAGTTCATAACCAAGCAGTTCCCGCAAATCTGCGTCATCAATTCCACCGGCGACAATGCCCCTTACTCCGTGCTGAATCGCTTGCTGAATTGCTTCGGTCGTGACCAGCGAACCACCGACCAGAATTTTGTCCCGATGTTCGGGTAGGATATGCTCCGCTGTCAGTTCATCACTCGAAGAAGAAACAGCAATAATCAAATTCCCCACCGTTTCGCCGCCGACTCCGAAGATGCCTTGGATATAGGTGCTATAAGTCTCTACTGTGACACCCTCATTTGGAGCAATCTCCGTTACTGTGCCATCCGTGTAAGCCTTGACTTCCACAGGAATCGGTGGTTCGCGGAGAATAACCTGCCCTGTGACATCGGACACGGCTTCGATTGTGCCATCAATCGGTGAACGCGCCTGCGATTTGAAAAGCCCAAAAAGTCCTTTTGTCGTGGCGATAATCTCATCTTTGGTAATAGCTTCGCCGACAGGTTTGAGCATATATTCTATAACTTCTCCTGCGGAGACACTGAGCAGGTTGGCAACGTTCAGCAGTTGAACATTGCCCGGCAAATCTGCCTTCGCAACGACATCTTCTGCCTTGACTGTTGCACCGGCTTCGACAAGGACATCGCCTTCAAGTGGAAGTCGGCGTTCTTTCTGAATTGTTGTTCCCCCGGTAACCTTAAGACCGGGGGTATATGCATGCGCCATTAATTGACCTCAATTTCGAGACGTAATCTATTTTATGAATCATTAGTTAGAGAAATATTATACCATTTTCGTTATATTTATGGTAAGATGAAATCAGAATTTACAGAAGGCAGAGCAACAATGTCAAACCAAGACGTAACCTACAAAACCGACAAAATCATGCCGACTTGGGAACAACTCGCTGAAATGGGGCGCGATCTCCAATTTTATCCAAGCGTCACCGAACAACCGAAGGTGATGACCCAAGAACAGGTAACTAATTTCAACCGCGTCGGTTATATCAAAGGGATCCCGATTTTCGATGAAGCCGAAATCGGTGAACACCGTCAATACTTTGATACCCTGTTAACAAGCGTCATTGCAGAAGGCGGAAGCAGTTACTCAATTATCTCCGCACACATGAAATACGGAAAGGTTTACGACCTTCTCACTCACCCAAAAATCGTCGCCTGTGTGAAGGACCTGATCGGCGAGGACGTTATCGGTTGGGGCGCGCACTACTTCTGCAAAATGCCGCATGATCCGAAAATTGTCGGTTGGCATCAAGATGCCGGTTACTGGCCCCTCTCCCCTTCCAAGACTGTTACCGTCTGGCTAGCGATCGACGATGCCGCTGTTGAGAACGGCGCGATGCGATTCATCGCAGGTTCACATCACCTTGGACATTTAACCGCTCGGTACAGCGATCCGGACGATAATAGCGTCTTGGGTCAAATCGTTGAAAACGCAGAGCAGTACGGCGAAACCGTCGATGTTGAACTCAAAGCGGGTGAAATTTCTATACACACTGACTTACTGCTGCACGGCTCGAACGCCAATCCGTCGCCGAGGCGGCGTTGCGGTCTCACCTTACGCTACTGCGCCTCCGATGTCCAAGCGTCTTACCGCTGGGATAGCGAAGGTGTTGTTGTGAGTGGAAAAGACAAAAGCAACCATTGGGGCAACCCATCACGTCCTGTTGTCGATTAATCCAACAGTGTTAGGAAAATTGGAAACGATACCAAGAGGTAAACCTTTCGCCTGGAGTTCATCTAAAGCTGTTCTATTTCACATCGGTTCGCAAAAATGCTAAAACAGCTGACATAAACAGAAGTAGTGAGAGCAAAACTAACAACATCAAATCCAACAGTGCTCCTTTGAAGGTGATATCTAAGGTCAGTTCTTCTGAAAATTTGGGAATGCTATTAAAAGCGACCGGTTTTTGGGATAAGCCTTCTTTTACGAGATAAACATGGTAGCTTTCGTTGTCTGCTCTGTCCTCCAATTTGATAAAGTCAACGAACTGTTTTCTATAGCGGCGTGCTTGTTGAACGAACCTTTTGTGTCTCGCGAACCCTGTACCCGCCAGAGATTCTAAGACATATTTGTAGATAGCCGCCGGGGATAGCCTCGTAATTTGTTGCGTAAACCCAACCTGTGCAAATTGCTTATCCAGATGCTCATCATCAAACCTACTCTTCGCATCCGCACGTTCAGTGAGATAGCCAGCCCATGTTCTGAGTGCCTCAATGTTGGGTGGATTATCGGAAGGAGAACCGAACTGGAAGAGTTTTCTATCTTTCCAGTATCGTTCATGGATCTCATCCAGTTTTGCTTCCTTTAACCGAGAAACTTCGCTTCTGGAGGGAACCTGCTGGAAACCGCTCGCCAATGCCCCCATTGTGTTCGGAATCAGTACCACAAATACGACCCAAATCAGAAGTAGTACCAGCAAGCTGCTTGACGAATTGGAAAATTGGCTCGAGATAAACAGTCCAAGCCATAAGAATAATGAGACGTAAAGGGCAGAAATAAGAACGATTATTCCAAATCTTACCCATTCGCTCCGGTCGAGTGACACCAATTTCGACGCGTTGACAATCATTAGATTCAGTAATATCCCAATAAGGAGGGGTAACATGAGGGTAAGAAACGCACCGATAAACTTTGCCAGAAGCACGGTAGCACGGGAGACCGAATTAGACATGAGCAAGCTAAGTGTCCCTGTCTCACGTTCTCCAGAGATTGCATCGTAGGTGAATAGGATCGCCATGAAACTCATAACCAGCCCAATGATGAACGTCCAATCTAATTGCGTAAAATTTGGCAGCGCATCATTTTTCTGAAAGACATCATGTGCATATTCAAGCCACCAATTGTTTGAATGCGAGTAGTGAAAATTGGAGGCAGTCCAGTTGCTGCCGGAAGAAGCATTCGCGGTGACCCGCTTCGGCAATTTCGCGTCTGCCCCCGTAGCAATAAACGCCAATGGACTTGGCTTCTTATAGAGATCTCCTGGACCTGTCACACCTAACACACCCAGACTGGCACTTCGTTCCTTCATTGATTCCGCCGCGGCGTTGATGTCTTTGGAATATTCTGCTATTCTTCGCGGATATTGACTACCCACAAATATCACGGCATTCATCACCATCAATGCCATGACCAAAACCATCGTGAGGGCAAACCGAAAACGGGTCAAATTATCAAGGATTTCGCGTTTTGCTATGTGCCAGATCATGCTACCCTCTTTTTCTGATACCAACTGAACGACGGGCAATGAATGGTTTCCCTATTTCAAACAATTGGCACTTACCGTCTATATAACGTCGTAGCGCAGGAATGAGATGAATGCTCCCATAAAAAACAGGATGTTTAATACCGCGAGTATCATAATGTTCGGTACTGCGCGTTGTAGACTGCCACCAATACCTTCGCTCTGTTCCTTAAATCTGGGGATTCCGCTTAGGTCAAAGGGGTCGTCAAATTCGCTCGTGAACCATCTACGTGAAGAAAATATTTTTTCATCTCTCAGATATTCAACCCATTCACGGCGATAGTGTCGAGTCTGCTCCATAAACTGCCAGAAACTTCCCAAGTCTGTTTCTGCAAGAATTGCAGCGGCGTTGTAGTAAACCGCAGCCGGAGAGATACGAGATATGTTCAATGCCAATAGAGATTGTCGGTTCGGATTTTCGTCGAGATACGCTTTACGTATTTGCCATATCCTGTCGGCATATTGTGCCCGTAGATTTTCCTTGAAGCCATAAAATTCTTGGATAAACGGTATACCCTCCTCGTTTGCAAAACGACTCATCCCTATGGTCTCTCCACTGCCATAAGAACTTCTGTCTGAACTTAAGCCCATACCGCCAGGTTTGGCATGATCCCAAGGGTTTTCAACACCGCGTTTTTTCAAATACTCTCCAACTTTGGTCTCAAATTCCATCCACAGTTCATCCGCCTGTGTTTTGGACGATCGTTCTGATTGAATCGGACTCGCATGTTCCACC
>JAPOOP010000562.1 GCA_026713385.1 Candidatus Poribacteria bacterium
AATTTTACCTTTACAAAGTTTGCAATTTTTGCTAAACTTTAAGGAAGGTACTCGTTTAGATATTGACTTTCGGGCGAGGGGTGCAACAACCCAATGGTGTTTTACTCTGTTAACTGCCCTCGCGGAATTCTGTTCTCAACGTGTCGGTTTGTTCTTTACGCACTGCGGAGAGAACAATAAACGAAATAGCCTTACGTTACTTGACTTAACGAGAATATGATCATAGGTTTTAAGGGCGTTGTTGAATTGTACAATCAACAACGTAACCGAAACCGACTTTCCCGACCACTTTCGCGAGTGTCTATGGGAAAGGACCGAAAGTTGTTAGGACACCCTATCCGAAGGGTGTATTTTGATAAACTTTACAATTTAAGGAGTTAACTCTAATGACAAAATTGTTTAGAACTTTCGCTTTATTGCTGGCTGGCTTGTTCGCCATGTCACTGATAGTCGGCTGTGGTGGCGATGACACTGCAGAAGAAGAAGCTGCACCAGCGAACTTCGTAAGTGCAGCCCCACCAGGTGGCGAAATTGCGGCGAATGGAAGTATTACGGTTACCTTTGACAACGCACCCGCGGATGTCACGGTAAGTGCCGGTACTGTCACAGTCGCAGGTAAATCAGCGACTATCACAGGTCCCTTCACCCCTGGTCCGCTCGCATTGACGATCACCTGGGCTGATGGCACCCAAGCATTGAACTATACCGTCACCGCGCCGGATACCGATCCACCCGCAGTCACTGGCGGCACCGTCTCAGATGGTGACAAAGATGTCGATCCCGAAGCTATTAACACTGCCGCGGCGATCGAAATTGAGTTCAGTGAAGACGTTTCTGGTAACGTCGCGCTGCAGACCGAAGGCGGCGACGATGTCGGTTGGCTTGGAAAAGTCGAAGGCAACAAAGCGACGCTCGAGCTTGTCAAAGGTAAAGAGATTGGCAACGAGACGACTTATGTTATCGCAGGTAAGGTCTCAGACGCTGCTGGCAACTCTACAGATGTCAGCGTAACCTTTGTAACCAAGGGTAAAGAGTAAATTTGAGGCTATTTCGACAAAGAGGGCGGCGTATTTTCAATACGTTGCCCTTTTTTTGTGAAATGGATGACTGATTCCCAAAATTTTCTTTACACAATTTTGGGAATAATGCTATAATAGCATGTAAAGTGCCCTATTTTTTTTGAACGGTTTTCAAAAAGGCGTTGTCTAACCCATTAATCAGTTAGAAACCTGAAGGAGAAAGTTCGGTGGAAAGAACTGAAGCCTTGCTCATTGCCGATCTTTGCGAAGGTGACGAGACAGCATTGGCACCGTTGGTGGAAAAATATAAGCGGATGGTATACCGTCTCGCGATGCAGATTACCAAGAACCATACGGATGCCGATGATGTTATGCAAGAGACCTTTATTAAGGTGTACCGCTCGATTCGGACGTTCCGTAAGGATGCGGCTTTTGAGACGTGGCTCTACCGAATAGCGGTCAACGAAGCACTGAACTTTGTCAAGCGTCGGGAGCGTCGGCGAGAGTCTACACTTGAGACAGCATCGGAAGCGGCGTATGAGGCGACCACGCGATACCGCGCTCAAATCGCCAACGACCCGCATGCCCATGCTGAAAAAGCTGAACTGCGACACCATGTCACAGAGGCAGTCAATAGTCTCTCACTGAAACATCGGACAGTTGTTATCCTGCACGAATTTGAAGGCTTAACGCACGCAGAGATTGCTTCAATTCTGAATTGCTCCGAAGGAACAGTCCGTTCCCGCTTGCACTACGCTCGCAAAAAACTCCGAACTTTGCTCAAACCGTATGTAGATGCGAGTAACGTTTAGGTTTCCTTAAAACCAAACCGGTGGTTTCCTGCAACAACGACGCAGGCGGATCTAAGGAACGCATCTGACAGTTCTAACGGACGCTATTCCTCCGCAAGGTAAAATTAAAAAATAGACGTGTGGAACACACAATCTCGAGGGGAAGATCAATGAGATCGAAGTGTGACAAAATAGAACGCCTTTTATCTGACTATATAGATGGGACGCTTTCCGAACGCCAGAACAGCGATGTCGCATTGCATCTCCGCTCCTGCGGCTTGTGCAAACGAGAAGTCGTCGCCCTGAAGAAAACGCACCACCTCCTCGAAAACTTTTACGTTGAACCGGAAGCATCCGATGCCTATTACGCCCGGTTTACAACGCGACTCCAACAACGTATTGAACAGAGCGCGCCAACTGCACTCCATCAACAGCTCTTTGCAGTCGTTACGCGTCTTGGGTGGCATCTACTGACCCAGATGCATCGCCGTATTGATCATTCCCGTCTGAGTGGATTCCTCTCCATAAGACAACACGCTTTCCCGTATTATATTATCGGGCTAACGTTAACGATGCTGGTTGTCGCGCCGCTTCTGCTAAACCAGGTTTCGCCACAGGACGACGGTAACCATGTGCTTGGACGCCTGTACGCAGCGGCAAAAATTCGGTTTTTCTCTGCCGACTCACCCGTCTCGGTCCAGCCCACCGCAGCACTTGCCATCAAACAGGATAAGACTGGCACTCAACCTACCGGTATCCGTCGAAATGTCAGTAGTGGACGTATGACAGAGACACCTGCTATTGATTCAAGTTCCGATGTTTGGCAATTCACCGATGAACCGGTGACAGAGGGATATATCTTCACGACACTCCAAGAAAATGATTCTGATACAGTGCCGAGTGCCGCGTTAGACATTGACTCGGAATTGCTCGCTTATGCCGAACTGCCAACGCAGGGAGCGTTCTGGGCACGTCTCACGGGTCGTGATGTATTAACCGAAAATAGGTACACACTGCTCTTGTTGCAGGGTATGGATGCAGGACAGCACGCACTCCAACAGTATGAGCGGAAGTGGGGCGGATTTAAAGGCTTTTCACAAAAATTATTAGATGTACCGTTGGAAATATTGTCTATTCCAGAAGTCTACGATTCCAGAGAGTTATAGACAGGCATTATTATAGTATAGTGAAGTCGATAATTAAAGATCTTATCGAAAAGTGTTTGAAGTTAACTTAAGTATTTAATCTCGTGGGCGTGCTTTCAGCGTGCACGATGTAAACAAGGAGAATACAATGAACCCAAGGATTTTGGGCATTATTGGTGGTCTCGCCTTATTAGTTGCGCTCCTTTCACCTTTTATGATGGGTAGCTCCAAAAAGGTGGAGCAACTCTTCCAATCTGCTGAAGATTTGTATGGACAGGCGGATTATGAGGGGGCAATTGATAAATATGCTGAGGCACTCGAAGAATCAACAAAGCGTGGTGTGAAAACCGAAGTTATTGACAAGGATTTCGAAACCCTCGCCAATTATAAGATCGCAGTTAGCTACTCACGTCTCGCTGAACAGTCAGGCGATGTGAATCACTACGACACTGCGGTTGAGTACATCGAAAAAGTTGCTCCGACGGCAACTATTCCGAAACACCAAGAGGGGTTAACCTATCTCTGGGGACACATCCTCTATCGAACGGAGCAGTTTGAATTGGCGGAGCC
Source organism: Candidatus Poribacteria bacterium (assembly GCA_026713385.1). Lineage (GTDB taxonomy): Bacteria > Poribacteria > WGA-4E > WGA-4E > WGA-3G > WGA-3G. The sequence continues at coordinate 3,526 of JAPOOP010000562.1, forward strand.
GAAGTTCACGCAACTTATTGAGAACTTCCCGAACAGTCTTTTTGTCGAAAACGCTTGGTATGCTATCGGGCAGTTGAACTATAAACTGCAGAACTACGAAGACTCCCGACAAGCATTCAAAGCTGTTCTTGATGGTTTTCCAAATTCCGATTTTAAAGATGACGCACAGCACCTGATCGCGCAGTCGTTCCTCAATGAATCCAACTACGAGCAGGCATATCAGGAATTCGATAAAATCGCTACAGAGGAATTCAAGAACTACCCCGACCTGCAAGCCGAAGCGATGTATAAAGCCGCTTATAGCTTGAACCAACTCGGTAGGGATGATGAGGCGATCGGTCGGTATACCAACTTCATCACGCAGTTCCCGGAAAGCCAATACGTCACGGCGGCATACTTCGACCAAGGTGCGATTTACGCCCGGCAGAAGGACTATGACAACGCACGCGTCAACTACGAGTTGGCACTCCAAAACACTGCAGACCGCACGCTCCAAGCGGAAATCCAATCCGCCATCGGACGTACCTACTTCGATCAGGGAGATTATGAAAACGCCATTGTTGCCTATAACACTCTCCTTGAAGAATACTCGGATAGCGACTTCATCGCCGAAGCGAAACTCGGTATTGCCGATAGCCATTTCCGTTTAGGGAATTGGAGTGAGGCAACCCTAGCGTATCAACGTGTTATTAACGAACACGAAGAAGCCACCGATTTTATTCCCTACTGCTCCTATCAGATAGGTGAAGCCTACTACAAACTCGGCAGCGATCAGGTAAAGGCTGGGGACGCTGAAACCGGAATGGCAACCCTCGAGCTCGCACTGCAATGGTATCAAAAAACGGTTGACAACTATCCGCAGGATCCCGTTGCTCCGCACGCGCTCTACGGCGCAATTTGGGCACTCAACGATCTCGGACGTAAGGACGAGTTGGAAACAATCGCACGCGAGTTCATTGAGAAGAACAAGAACGATAACGAGTTTGACATTCTCGCCGCTGAGGTGCAACTCCGTTTCGCTGACATCAAGCGGACTGAATTCAAACAGTATATTGAAGCCGCTGAAGAATACGCGAAATTGTGGGATTACCGTCCATTACCGAAGTTCCATCTCGTCAAGTTGATGGGTAAATTCTTTGAAGGACGTTCCTACTACGAAGCCGCCAAACCTGAAGGTTATCAGGAAGGCGCGGCAGACGCGAACTTCAATCAGGAATACCTGAGGAAGTCTGTTTCGGCATATCAGGAAGCTACCGCCATGTTCAATGACGATGCATTCCTCCCAGGTGTCGCCGAGGAACGCTACGATGACTTCAGTGAGCGTGGCGCACAAGTGGAAGCGTGTATCATGAACGAAGCACTCTCCCATGAGATGCTCGGCGACTGGACGCAAGCACGCGACCGCTACGCATCTATTCCTGACACAAGTGAATACTACGAACGCGCGCTGCTTCTCGTTGCCAATAGTCATGTCAAGGAAGGCGATAAAGAGGGTGCGATTAGCTACTACAATAGTATTTTAGACAAACTTGCCGATGCGGACAACCGTTCGTTGGCAGCGATTAAACTCGCCGACCTGCTTCGTGCAGAGAAGCGGTTTGAAGAAGCTGCTGTCCAGTATCAAGCTGTGGTTGATGGGAATCCGACCGGCGAATATGCCGACGATGCACTCTACCTCGTCGGACTTTGTTATTACCAAGCCGCTTCTGAGAATCCGGCACTCCTGGAATCCTCCGAAATGGCATTCAAACGCGTGATTTCCGACTATGCCGATAGCCCCAACGCTGTTGAAGCGTATTACGGGTTGGCACTCGCCTATCGTGACGCGGCACAAAAGCAGAATGATGCCGAAAAATGGCCCCTCATCCTGCAGCTCGCCGACGAAGCAAACGATAAATACGCATCCAGTGACAATGACCTCGTTCTCAAGACACTCGGACATATCGACTTGATTAAAGCCACTGCCATTGAAAACAGTGGTGAAGAGGTTGATATAGATGCGCTCGTGGCTTCGTTGAAGCGAATTGTCGATAATACAGGCGCGCCGGAAGAGGCACGCAGCCGTTCGCAACTAAAAATCGGGCACACTTACTATAGTGAGAAACGCTACGACGAGGCACTTGCGGAGTATCTCCTCTTTGTGCAAACGTTCCCGAAAAGCGAACTCGCGCCGAATGCACAGTATCAAGCAGCAGTCTGTCACTATCAGATCGCGCAAGACGCGACGGATGCAGGCAGTAAGCAATTGAGCCTACAGAACGCTGTGAGTGACGCAGAAAAAGTGGCGACCCTGACGGACGATGCGAACAACCTTATCAGTGCTAACTACACTGCGGGTTTGGCTTTGCTCGGACTCGAAGACAATAAAGGTGCCGCAGACGCATTCAAAGCGGTTACCGCATTAGAGGGACAGACCGAAGATGAGGCGCGCATGTCGCTTATCTTCCAAGCACACTCCCGTCTCGCTGAACTCAATAACACTCTCGGCGACTATGCCGCATCGGTGCAAGAGTATCAGTATATTATTGAAAATACCGAAGATGCGGACATGAAGGGGCGCTCCTACTTCGCAATGGCATTTGCTCAAGAAGAACAACTGAAAACTTATCAGGACGCATTGATGAGTTACCAGAACGCCATTGAGTTAGTAGAAGACGCACTCGTCAAAGCGCAATCCTACTATCGGATGGGCTTGATTTATCAAGACCAGCTGAAACAACCGTCTAAGGCATTGGAAACCTTCCAAACTCTCATTGGGGAATATAGCGGTTCAGCCAACACGAACGTCGCCTCAATGGTGGCAGATGCTGGTATCCGTCGCTCGACCCTCTACGTTGAATTGGGACGTTTGGATGAAGCGATCGCCGAAGCAGTTGAAGCTGTTGATCGGACGAAAGGAAATTCAAATGCAAGTGTGGCAGAGAAAGCCGCTGCACAATACAACCTCGGTTTCCTTTATTCGGACAAAGCGCGTTCTCTCTTCTCAACAGAGGCAGGCACAGATCTGAAACCCTATATCGATGCGAGTCGGAACGCCGCAGGCACATTCTTTGAAGTCACTTCGATAGCGGCACCGGTTGAAAAGGCGGACAAACAGACGGTCATCCCGTATGTGCAAAATTCGCTCTTCCAATCAGGTCAGATTTACTATTCTGTCGGCATTGGTGTGAAACTTCCGCAAGACCTACTGAGTGCGCTAACACCGCTCACGACGTTCGTCAGTTACGTCGATAAGGGACTCTTCCCGAAATCAGATGCGCTCCGAAAGAACACGGAAACCGCACTGAATTACACAGCTGCTGCGAACTTTGAACTCGGACGGATGCAAGTAGGCATTGACGGCGAGATGTCTGAAAAAGCAGTAAGTTATTTCATTGCTGCTGGCGATGTCTTCCGTGATATGGTACGTCGTTATCCGAGTGCCAACGATGCCGCCTTCTGGCAGTATCATGTCGGCGAATCCTATTACGCCGCGCAACAGTTTGAGAAAGCGATTGAAGAATACGAGAAGGTTCGCTCTGTGAACAAAACCCACAAGAGTGCTGCTGAATCGTTGTATGCTATCTCAACATGTGCGCAGTTGCTGAGTGAAGCCGCCGAAAAGTCTGGTGATGCGGACGCGAGACAGCACTGGTATGACCGGCTCTTCGAAGCAAACGAGACGCTCGCTGCCGAGTATCCGAACAGTCAGTACACTGCCGACGCACTTATCAATATCGGCAATAAGTACTACAACGCAGGCTCCGAACAAGAACTGGAGCAAGCGGAACGGATCCGTCTCTATCAGATGGCGATAGAGAACTACCAGAACGCAATCAATACACCCGGTATCGGTGCGGAGTCGAAATCGACAGCGCAAGGCTATCTCAATGATACCGCAAATGCGCTTGCTTTTTACGAGTATGAGCAAGCAACGGATATGCTAAATGAAGCGAAACTCGCGCAGGGTGACGAGCAGAAACCTTCTATTGAAGCCTCTATCGCTGCGTACCAGCAGATCATGGAAGCGTATCCCGGGACCAAGTATGCCGACCTCGGTCTTGTCCAGATCGGCGAAGCGTACATGGTATTAGCTGATAGCGATGATGCGTATTTCAACGAGGCGTTGGATTATTTCAACCGTTTGTGGGCAAAATATGAGACAACGCCGCCTGTAGACACAAAGGTCAACCAGGCACTCACGTATGCCATCAGTCAGATCCAGACGATTCAAAGCTACATGCGGGCGAATAATCTGGAAATTCGTGGCACGAGTGTTGGTGGTGGCGGGGGCGGTGGCGAGTAATTGCCACATTCTGTTCTCGTACCCTCGCTCCCTTGAGCGGGCTTCCCTGAAAGGAGGGTGCCGTCTGGCACCCTCCCCTTTTTATGAGCATTTCCCCTCACGCCAAGACTGTTTAACTTTATTTTCGGAATCTACTATAAAGGCGAAACCGTGAGCCCGTAATGTAATGGAGGACGGATACCCAGAAGGCATTTCACGCTTGAAACCCACTTCATCACTCCTCAAGGTAAAATTAAAAAAGGAAAATTAAAAAAGTGTATGATGAATTAATAGTGTCACCGCGCGTGCTACTCGGTCCAGGACCGAGCGAAGCCAATGCGCGGGTTCTTAAAGCAATGACAACCCCGATGTTGGGGTATTTAGATACCGAATTTGTCAAAGTGATGGATGACACGGTCGGACTGCTCCGCCGGGTCTTTGGAACCGAAAACAGGTTGACTTTACCCGTCTCCGGTACGGGGACAGCAGGAATGGAAGCCGCACTTGCCAACGTTGTTGAACCTGGTGACAGTGTTGTTGTGGGTGTCAAAGGGTATTTTGGCGAGCGGATAGCCGATATCGCCGCCCGGTGCGGTGGTGTCGTGACAAGAGTAGAAGCAGAGTGGGGTACACACATCCCTGCCGAAAAAATCGCTGAAGTCGTCAGGAAGGTTTCCACCCCAAAACTGGTTGCGTTGGTACACGGGGAGACCTCTACTGGTGTCCTGCAACCGCTGAAAGATACCGTTGAGATTGCGCATCAAAATGGTGCTCTTTTTCTGGCAGACTGTGTGACCAGTCTTGGAGGACACCCCGTAGATATGGATGCCCTCGGCATTGATATTGCATACAGTTGTACCCAAAAATGTCTCGCCGGTCCCCCCGGACTCTCTCCTATCAGTTTCAGTGAGCGTGCCGTTGAGGTGATTCGGAACCGAAAAACGTCTATCCAGAGTTTCTATCTTGATATGACGCTCCTCGAAAACTATTGGCACGGTGAGAAGCGGAACTATCATCACACTGTCTCAATATCGCTTATCTATGCATTACGGGAAGCATTGCGCGTTGTGTTGGAAGAAGGTTTGGACATTCGTTATCAACGGCATGTGCACAATGCTCGTGCCCTTCTCGCCGGGGCAAAAGCCATTGGGCTGCAACCTGCAGCCGAAAAAGGCTACCGCGCACCGATGCTCACTACATTACATATTCCTGATGGTATCGATGATGCGACGATTCGGAAACGCTTAATTGCGGATTATGGCATAGAAATCGGTGCAGGTTTAGGTATTTTTGCAGGAAAAGCTTGGCGAATCGGACTGATGGGTGAATCTTCAAACGAACGGAATGTTATGCTTGTTCTGAATGCGTTAGAGAAACTCCTCATTGAATCAGGACACAGCGTAGCGCGTGGTGCAGCTGTTCATGCCGCATCACAGGTTTATTCAGCGTAATAGAATTAGCAATCAGCCGTCAGTAAAGAGAAAGTGAATCTTGGGAAATTGTAAAGTGTGCTAAAGTTTCAAAGTTGTAAAGTCATCAGAAGCGATTAAACATTCTCGCAACTTCCTAACTTGCCAATTTTCTACTAATCGCTAATGACTGACAACTATTCCCACTCGATTGTGCTTGGCGGTTTTGAACTAATATCGTAGACGACACGGTTGATGCCTTGCACTTCATTGATGATACGGTTGGAGATTCTGGCGAGCACATCGGTTGGTATGCGCGCCCAATCCGCCGTCATCGCATCAGTACTCGTGACAGCGCGGAGTGCAACTGCGTTTTCATACGTCCGCGCATCGCCCATCACACCAACACTTTTGACAGGTAGAAGAACAGCCAAAGCCTGCCAAATTTCGTCATATAATCCCGCTTTTTTGATTTCAGAGATAAAGATAGCGTCTGCTGAACGGAGCACCTCTAAACGTTCGTGCGTAACTTCACCAAGGATACGGACGGCGAGTCCGGGTCCGGGAAATGGGTGTCGCCCGAGAACGTGCGCTGGCATGCCCAGTTCCGCACCGACGGCTCGCACTTCATCCTTGAAAAGTTCCCTGAAGGGTTCGAGTAGTTCAAACGGCATGTCGGATGGAAGTCCTCCGACATTATGGTGCGTTTTGATCGTAGCCGACGGTCCCTTCACAGAAACACTCTCTATAACATCGGGATAGAGCGTCCCTTGCGCCAAGAATCGAAAGTTGTGTCCCATCTCTTCTACTGTTGTTTTGAAGGTTTCGATGAACTGTCCCCCAATTACCTTTCGCTTCTTTTCTGGATCGGTTACTCCTGCCAATCCGCTGAGAAACGGTTTAACTGCATCAACAGCAACGAGCGGAATGCCGAGTCGTTCGCAGGTTTTGAGCACTTCAGCGGTTTCGTTTTTCCGGAGGAGTCCATTGTCAACAAAAACCGGTACAAGTGCATCACCGATCGCCTGATATAAAAGTGTCGCCAACACCATTGAATCGATACCACCACTAACGGCACACAGGACGCGTTCATTTCCAACCCGTTCCCGTATTTGTGCTGTGGCACGAGCGATAAAAGCACGCATTGTCCATGCGTTACGACACCCACAGATGTTCCGCGTGAAGTTCGACAAAATCTGATCGGCATCCTCGGTATGCTCAACCTCAGGATGGAATTGTAATCCGTAAAACGCGCGGGCAGGGTCGGCCATCGCAGCAATAGGGGCATTCTCTGTTTGTGCAATAGTCTGGAATCCGACGGGTGGTGCCTCAATACGATCCCCGTGGCTCATCCAAGCAGAAAATCGTGAGGAAAGTCCTGCGAAAAGTGGGTCAGCTGCATCAAGAATCTGGAGGGGTGCGTGCCCATATTCTCGTTGCGTCGCCGGATGGACTTTTCCACCTGCTAACAGTGCCGCCATGAGTTGCATACCGTAACAGATGCCTAATATCGGTGTTTCCAACTCGAAGAGTTTCGTATCAAGTGTTGGAGCATCCGTTTCGTAGACGCTTGCGGGCCCACCGCTGAGAATAATCCCTTTTGGTGCGATGGCTTCTATCTGCAAAAAGGGTAGCGTGTGCGGATAAATTTCGCAGTAGACGTTTTGCTCACGGATGCGCCGAGCAATCAGTTGCGTGTACTGTGAACCGAAATCCAAAATGAGGATAGTCTCTTGCGGTGTGGATACTGTGTTTGTGTTGTTGGTGTTTGTCATATGCTTGCGGTTTCGTGTGTTCGTATGGTTGCTGTTTCTCTAACCGTAGGGTACCGTTTCACAATCGATAATGTTACCCGTCTGCGGCTCGAAAATTACGCCGTATGCACCAGGCGGTGCGAAATCAATGTCGCTTGACATAGCCAAACCGGTGTTTGCGTCCTCTAAGTAGTAGCATCCACGGTGTGGATGTCCCGGCATATTGATGGAACGCAGATGGTAACAGTGGTTGTGGAACTGAATCGTATTCCCGTAAATGATGATATATCTATCTCCAAACAGGTTCATCGCGACCTGATTGACGAGATAAGGGTCTTTGTGTTGCACAAGTTTTCAGTTTGTCTTGACAATTATATCAACTCTGCGGTTCTGTTCCTCTTTGTTCGGGCCATCTTCGACGATAGGCTGGGTTTCTCCGAGACCTACAGCGGTGAGGCGTTCTGGGTTGACCCGTTCTTCAACAAGGGACTTCTTGATTGAGTCTGCACGTCCCATACTTACATTCCGATTGACATTCGCATTTCCCAAGGCACTCGTGTGGACCTCAATTCGGACGGGGTAGCTACCGAAACTATCTCTACGTAAGACCTTTGCGAGTTGCTCAAACGTCGCGAAAAATTCTTTTTGAAGTTGCGTGCTACCGTGGGCAAAC
>JAPOOP010000566.1 GCA_026713385.1 Candidatus Poribacteria bacterium
CACGCGGCGTCGCATCGTCAGGGTTTCCCCCATTGCGAAATATTCTCGACTGCAGCCTCCCGTAGGAGTTTGGGCAGTGTCTCAGTCCCAATGTGGCTGACCATCCTCTCAGACCAGCTACCCATCGTCGCCTTGGTGAGCCGTTACCTCACCAACAAGCTAATAGGACGCGGGCTCATCTCCGAGCGGCAGCCGAAGCCACCTTTCATTCGGCCGACCAAAGTCAACCGAGTCGTATTTGGTATTAGCGGCCCTTTCGAACCGTTATCCCCATCTCAGAGGTAAATTACCCACGCGTTACTCACCCTTTCGCCACTTTCCATCGAGCCGAAGCTCGATTTCTCGTTCGGCTTGCATGCCTAATCCACGCCGCCAGCGTTCGTCCTGAGCCGGTATCATACTCTCCACAAAAGTTTTGAAGTACATCTTCAAAGAATTGAAGTGCACTCACAAGTATTGAAGCACATCTTCAAAAGAATTGAAGTGTACTCACAAGCTATTAATAGGCACGTCACGTTCACTATTTAACTTTCAAAGAACAAGTTCACCTTTCTTTCAAAAGGTAATGTTAATTATACACCCTCAAAACAGGTTTGTCAAATAAAATTGTAAGAAAAAAGCATAATTTTGCTCTCAAAACCCCTTTTTTAGCAAATTTATTACTTTTTTTTCAAGAAAAAGTCTTTTTTAGGGATCTGAAGCGTTTTTGCCTAATTTTTACGCAATTCCGCGCGCTTCAGGCGCGTTGCTTGTTCCACACCACCTGCCACTTTCTGGATCTTTACGGCCAATAGGTTATGCTTTTTCCAGCCGATTCTGATGGATCAACATATTTCGCCAGATCGCGCAACGCAACAACAGTACAATCGTTGTCCCGAAGATAATCCATGTATGTCTTAAACAGCTCAGGCGAAACATCAACCCACGGGTGTTCAAGTGCAGGCACACCATGAAACGTCAGGACAGCGATTTTCCCGTCCTGTGCCTGTTCAACCGCCCAGACCAAATCCTCGAATCCGTAGTTCGGACCAGGGACACCCGTTGACGGAACGACCAAAGGATGATGGACACTCGGATCGTAAACCGGTCCACGTCCGCCTTCTGGATGATACGGAAACTCCGGTCCAATGCCACGTCGCGCGAAACGATACCCTTTTTCTCTCAACACTTCTATCACTTCCGGTCCGCGACAATCCGCAGGATAGCCAAAGGTCTCAGGGATAGGAATACCGTATTCCTCGCATCGTTTATCAATGTGTATCAAGTCCGCCAGCAACTCTTCTTTCGATTGTGTGTTGGTATGCTTATGATGACGGGTGTGGTTCCCTATCTCAAAACCTTCCTCGTGCAATTGACGGATCTCTTCCCATGTGACATAGTGCACCTTGCTGTTGAGGAAATTTAGACCTTCAGTGATGTAAAACGTTGCCCCAAAACCGTAACGCTTCAATAGCGGTCCAACATAAGTATAATCCGACTTGTTACCGTCATCAAAGGTGAGGACAACCAACCTATCAGGGATAGGTTGTAAAGCTTGGGACGATTCGTGATTTTCTTTTTTCATTTTTGCACCTAATGATTCACAGTAGATTTTACAATTATTGATATAGCGTGCCCGGCGAGGTTAGGAAACCTCGCCTACCGAGAGTAGGTATTTTTTACCGAACGCGCTTAACTAAAAACCCCGAAATGTTCGGGGTTTTGTTGAAAGATGATAGCGGCACACAAAGTTGATATTTATCCATATCGTGTATCTATCCATCAGCAGGCTTTGCCCTGCGACGATGGAAAGCAGGCTGGACATCCATGTCAATTGCGTTCCAGTAATACTTCAGCGGATCGTCCGTTTCCCATTCCGAATAGACTTCTTCCCATTTCGCACACCCCAGATGGACGCTGAGAGCAGCTTCATCAACGGGTTCACTGACCGACTGGTAGCGAGCACTCGTTGCAAGTCTTATGCGATCCTCGGTCATGTTGTCGCGACCTCGGTGAATCGTTAAACTGTGAAACATGACGACATCTCCGCACCTGAAGGGGTGCCAAACCCATTCCGTACTGTCTTCGAGCAATTTCCATGAACGGACATCGTTGTCCTTTAGGAACCCGCGACGGTTCGATCCACGCGCAATTGCCAACCCCCCTAACTCGGCATCACAATCTCCGAGGGGTGTCCACACCGTCCATGTATCTTGTGCCCCGCGAACCGGATGGAAGTCCTGATGCGGAGGCGTGGTATACTGATGTTCTCCTGGAAAGATGGCGTGACAAATGTGACGGGGATGGATGAAAACAGGCTCACCGAACAGGACTTCCAGAACACGCACGATACGCTCGTGATGGGGAAGCGCGTGGAAG
>JAPOOP010000568.1 GCA_026713385.1 Candidatus Poribacteria bacterium
GAACGTCGGCACAGCCCCACATCATTACGGGGGACACTACGGAAATTACGTAACTTGTCACCTTGCCGCAAAGGTAGAACGGTTTGAATTTGTTGAATGGGATCATGCGACCACTCCTGGCTTAGACGACTCCGGGTATTCTATATCAAACGGTTATGTGAACGTTCCACAAAGTCCCGGTTTTGGGCTGAATTTGGATGAGGCACCTTACCAAAAAGCGATGGCAGAGAACGGATTTGAGGTACGCGCGTAGCAACGCTTCTACATGTAAAAGGACTTTGTAGACACGCTTGGCTTGTACGCCAAAATGAGGACGAAAACTATGGGACATTTAACTGCAGCAGACAAAGAATTCTTCAAAGAAAACGGTTATTTGGTTGTGCGCAATACCTTGGAGCGGGAAGCGATTGATGCTGCCCTTGACAGACTCTGGGAAGCAATGGACGAAGACAGGAACGACCCGGAATCATGGATACGCAAAGGGTACCGCACAGTGCCTGTTGGTAACGAAGAAGTTATCAGCGGTACAACATACAACAACCGAGTCTTCGCTATGGCAGAGGAACTTGTCGGCAAGGACAAATTGAATACGAGCGGTGGCGCGGGACCGCATATCAATTTTCCGGATCCAGACAGGAAATGGAGTGAACCGAGGGGACATCTTGATGGTTATCACACGCCTACGAACGGTGTACCGAAAGGGGTCGTCGGTGCATTCACTCTGGGTGCCACGGTTTATCTCGACACAGTCGAAAAACAGGGCGGTGGATTTACTGTCTGGCCCCGAAGTCATCGGATTTGGGCAGAATACTTTAGACACCATGACTTGGATAGCCTTCCAGGGGGTGTCGCCCCGTTTGACTTGGGACCGAGTTATGAGTTCACTGGTGGGGCAGGTGATGTCTGCTTCTGGCATCATCAGATGAGCCATACCGCTGGTCCGAACTGTGGTAGCAACGTCCGAATTGCCTGCATTAGTAGGTACCGCCGAAGAGACCTCGACCAGATTAAGTTTGAAACTCCTGATGACATGTGGAAATATTGGGACGGTATTTCATAGCGTTTGGGTTTCTTACCTCGTATCAAATTCCGTTGTGTTGGAACACTTGCATAGTGATCCAAAACCACATCCAGAGATACACCGAAATTTTAATTTGTCAGATATTTTGATATATGTTATGCTTTTCTTAAGTTCATTTTACAGGAAGTAACAGTATCAACCTTCAGTTAGTATCAGTAATATGTTAGGGAAGTTTCGGAATGGACCTCTATCTGAACTCATCTAAAATCACCGAGATAATCGGTGTGGAAGAAGAAATAATTAACCGAACATTAGAACGGCGAGATGTGGACATTGAACCCTATCTGCGTGTCGTCTCTGCCCCATCGGAAAACCTTGGAGATCGTCCAAAGCCACAGATTCAGTTAAGGATTGATGGTCTCGCACTGCTCATAAAGAAACTTACCTATAATATCCCAACGGATGATATTATTGAGAACCTCAGTTGTCAGGTCTTTCATATTACGCATCTAAGGGAAACTTCTGAAAAATTGGAAGCAGAGAATCAAGCGCTTATCGCCGAAAATGAGCAGCTCAAGGAGAAAATTGAGACTTTCCAAACCGAAAGAGGGAATTTGTCCACAGAAGTTGAGGAACTGAAAAGTCAACTCATTGCGGAACAATCCAAAACTTGGGTAGCCCGTTTACTCAAACGCGGAGATTGACGGGGCTGAACAAACGCGGCTGAAGGTGCCATCCGTACAGGTATCGAAAAATCGCTATGGAAACCAGAGAAAAACGGAATCAACTGCTTGCGATCGGGTTCTTCGTGCTCGGCATGATTTTCCTCTATGTAGAGGGTATCTCATTAGTCCCATCCGTCATCACCCAAAATGCTGTTTTGCTCAAAGGCATCGCACTGGTGTTGCTGAGCATCGCTGCGATCCTCGCTGGTACTGCTTTCGAGAATAAACAGCGAATCGCTGTCATTTCCAGCATAGGCTTAGCGATCAGTCTCGGATTTCTCTATCTGCCTGTTCCTTCAATCTTGCGCGGTTCAGTTTTTCATGTGCTTTTCGCTTGTGCGATTGCGTTTGGCATGACAACCGCAGCGAAGCGA
>JAPOOP010000569.1 GCA_026713385.1 Candidatus Poribacteria bacterium
TAGGGCTTTTCTATTACATCGGTGTCGGGATTGTCGTGCTGATCTTTATCTATGAGCACGCCATCGTCAAACCGACAGATCTGTCCCGTGTCAACCTCGCCTTTTTCACGCTGAACGGCATGATTAGCCTGGTCCTGATGGTACTTTCAATTACCGACATTTTACTGTCATAGTTTTCAGAGGTTTTCGTCTAACACAGTTTACCTCCTAAGATAGCATCATAACCGCAACTCGTAATGAAATTATACCTTAAATGGCATAATTTTGCTTCGCAGCGAGAATGCTTTACATTTGGAGAGCGGATTTGAGGAACGTCCCTGATCGTTCTAACGCCCGTGATTTCTCCGCAAGGTAAAATTAAAATATGAAACTTTCACTTTCGGTACGCGTCGCAGAAACGGCATCGAAAAGAGACGCGACACATACCTTTGAACAACTGACTGAACTGGCGGCAGGACTCGGCTACGAGGCAGTCTGTATGCGTGCCTCCCAAGTCGGTATCCACTCGCCTTTGGAACAAATTACTGCCGCGCGCAAACAGGCGAAGTCGCTCAACCTGAAAGTCTCGATGGTCACTGGTGATTTCCCCGTCCCCCTCAACAACGAACAAGGACCGGATGGGCTTCGCAATATAACCCCTTATTTGGATCTAACAGAACTCCTTGGCGCGGATCTCATTCGCATTGCAATGAAGGTTGAGGCAGACATCCCATGGGCACAACGTGCTTCCGATGAAGCCGCCGAGCGTGGTATCCGTCTCGCGCATCAATCGCATACACAGAGTTTGTTTGAAACGGTAGAGGGTTCGGTTGATGTGTTGAAGCGGGTGGGTAGAAAGAATTTCGGGATTATCTATGAACCCGCCAACCTCGACCTGTGCGCGCAGGATTACGGCGTTGAGACGCTTAAACGGTTTTCGCCCTATCTTCTTAACGTCTATCTTCAGAACCATATTCGCCGACCAGAAGGAAAGACGCGGCTCTTGACATGGATTCAGGGTGAAGTCCCGCACGATCCGATCCGTTTGCAGGACGAAGGTGGCATTGATTATCCTTCAGTGTTTCGCGGGTTGGAGGCGATCGGCTACGATGGGTATGTAACGGTGCATCAGGCGTTTCGAGAGATCATGGAACCTGAAGACGCAGCAGAGCAGAGTTACACGTATCTAAAACCGTTTTGTGGATAGGGTGAGGTAGCACCTTTAGCACGATGAGCACACAACAACCGAATATCCTGATTATTACGACCGATCAGCAGCGGACAGATAGTTTAAGCTGCTACGGGTCAACGTTTACAGATACACCACATCTGGACAACTTCGCATCTGAGGGTGCCTGTTTTGAACGGGCATATTGTGCGAATCCAGTTTGTACACCTGCCCGTGCCTCGATTTTTTCGGGGCGATATGTGAGTCGTCACGGCGCGTGGAACGTCGGCATGAGCGTCCCTGAAGATGAACCGATGCTGTCACATCGACTCGCTGATGTCGGCTATCGCACTCACTATATCGGCAAGGCACACTTCCAACCTTTCGGCGCATCGGCGGCACAGTCGGTTGAAACCAGCGGCGATACGACACGCTACCCGAATTTCTGTGGTCCCTACTACGGATTCGAGACAGTGGAACTGGCACTCGGTCATGCAACGTATGGCGTCGCGGGACATTACGGTGAGTGGGTGCGTTCGTGCGTTTCTGAGGAAACGTTCGCGAGTTACAGCAAAGCGACACGCCTGAGTGAACGAGGTTTCGGTGGGGAGGCGTACGATTGGGATATACCCCTGAAATACCATAATAGCGTCTGGACAGCGGATCGGACGATAGATTTTCTATCGAACCGAGATGTGTCTCAGCCGTTTTTATTGGCGGTCGGTTTCCAAGATCCACATCATCCGCACTGTGTTCCAACCGAATTTGAGACGCGCGTTGACCCCGCACAAGTCCCGCTGCCAGACTTTGTCGAAGGTGAGTTGGAAGACAAACCGCCCCACTTTTTGGAGGCGCGATGCGGACAACTTGAAAATTCGGAGATCCGTGGAACGTTTGCGATCGCGGGACAGGGTGGTGGTGCCGATTACCGCAAGGTCCCCGAAACCGATGCCCGACTCGGTAGAGCGTACTATTACAATATGGTGAAGATTATCGATCAGCAGATGGGACGGATTCTGGAGTGTTTGGACACATGCGGATTGGCAGAGAACACGTTAGTGCTTTTCACGACCGACCACGGTGAACTTCTCGGTGACCACGGTCTCTGGATGAAGGGACCGTTCCATTACGAGCAGCTCGTCCGCGTGCCAACGTTGCTGCGATTCCCAGCAATGATTCCTGCTGGACAGCGTACACAGTCACTGTTTAGCCATGTCGATATTGTTCCGACGGTTCTCTCCGCGATCGGGTTGCCGATCCCGTCGGATATCGATGGGGCAGATGCTATACCGATGCTTACAGGTGAGACGGCATCCATTCGAGATTCGGTGTTAGTTGAGTGTGTAGACGATCCGCGTGGCTTGCGACTCAAAACGATCGTGACCGATACAAGGAAGTTGACATGGTATTGCGGACACGCTTATGGTGAGCTCTACGATTTGGAGAAGGATCCGGGTGAGCGGGTCAATCAGTGGGAAAATGCCGCCTACGCCGCAGATAGGGTGTATCTCATGAGCCGTATTCTTGAGACGATGGAGCCTTTGGAGAGAAGGGTTGAGCGGTTATCGTATGCGTAGCGTTCGGTTTTTAGACTTGCATTTAAAAAAAGGATTCGGTATCATACTAAAGTAGGAGGTACACACCGTGTGCCGTAATCAGATTTTCAGCCCTCTTTAGTCCGGTAGGGACGATATATTTATAGAGGGAAAAACTTGGGGGCATCCAGATGGAGCCTACGCTATCCATTGTGATTCCGATTTACAACGAGATTGCAAGCCTAAAGGAGCTTCTGCAACAGGTTGCCAGTGTTGAAATTGGTATGAAAAAAGAGTTGATTCTCGTTGACGATTTTTCAACAGATGGGACACGTGATATTTTAAAAGAAATTGAAGCCATTCAAGAGGGGTCAGGTGGGATACGCAGGTACATCTCAACACCCCAGATGTCTCCAAACGAAACCGATTCTTCTGGCAGCGAGATTCCAGAATCTGCAAATTCCACTGAAAATACATCCGAAATCTCTGCCAAAGTTTTTTATCACGATGTGAATAAGGGAAAAGGGGCAACACTTCGTACTGGATTCCAGCACATTACCGGTGAAATTACCCTCATCCAAGACGCTGACTTGGAGTATGATCCAAAAGATTATCCGAAATTGCTTCAGCCTATCCTAACCGGAGAAGCTGATGTTGTATACGGCTCTCGATTTATGGAAGGGAAACAAATCGGGTTGTTGCGGAGTTACCTCGCAAATCAATTTCTGACGACCCTCGCAAACATCATCAATGGCACAAGACTTACCGATATGGAGACCTGCTATAAGGTGATCCGAACACCGATTTTAAAGGAGATTTCGCTTTATTCCGATAGGTTCGGTTTTGAGCCTGAAATTACGGCGAAGCTTGCCAGACGGAAGTGTAAAATCGTCGAGGTGCCTATTTCTTACCGCGGCAGAGACTATCATGAAGGAAAGACAGTGAGCTGGAAGGATGGTATCGCCGCAATTTTTCATATTCTCCGCTTCCGATTTTTTTCATAGAAAAAATATGTCCAATTTGCGAGATTTGCTTAAAGAGGTAGATGCTATCCTTGATTCGGGGACCGATGTGTCAGAGTTTCCGACACACGCTTGTGAACCGCCGACAGATCCCCTCTCAGTAGCACTTGATACCCACTTCGGTTACACTTCCTTCCGCAAAGGACAACGCGAGATTGTTGAGGCGATTTTAGACGACGAAAACGTATTTGCTGTGTTCCCAACAGGACACGGAAAGTCGTTGTGTTATCAACTTCCTGCCCTGATGCTCGACGGTGTAACGATCGTAATCTCTCCCCTCATTTCATTGATGAAAGACCAAGTTGATGCCTTACGAGAACAAGGAATTAATTCGGTCGCGCTTATAAACAGCACACAGACGTGGGAAGAATACCAAAGTGAATTGGCACGCCTGAGACGGAACGAAATAAAGCTACTCTACATCTCACCAGAACGCCTTCGGAGTCGACGGTTCTTGGACATCTTGAATGCGTTCCCCATCTCGCTATTCGTTATTGATGAGGCGCACTGTATCTCGCAATGGGGACGCGATTTCCGCCCTGCCTATTTGTCCCTCAAAGATACAGTTGATGTGCTCCAACCGCGCGTTATCGCCCTTTTCACCGCGACAGCCCCCCCAGAGATTCAAGAAGATATTCTCAATGTGCTGAACATACCAACACCTCGTATTCTCATACAAGGGATCGAGCGTCCCAATTTGAAATTGGTCGTCCAACAGAATGAAGATGACGATGAAAAGTATCAACACCTCGAAAGGTTTCTTACCGACCAGGATCCAAATCCTCTACCCATTCGTCTGGGGAATCTGAAGAAATCACCGAAAAACGGGATCATCTACGCCGGACGACGGCGAGAGACCGAAGAGATTGCGGACTTTCTCCAAAGACGCGGATTTCGAGCAGATTTCTACCACGCTGGACTTGAACCGCACGAGCGTACACGTGTGCAAGAAGCCTTTTTCGACAATAGTGAGAACGGATTAGATATTGTTGTTGCTACAAACGCCTTCGGTATGGGTATTGACAAACCGGATATCCGATACATCGTGCATTGGACGCTTACTGGCACGCTTGAAGAGTACTGCCAAGAAGTCGGTAGAGCAGGTAGAGATGATGAGGATGCCCTATGTATCCTGCTCTTTTGTAACGATGACCGCGGGTTACATGAGTGGTTTATCAAAGAGAACGCACCGGATAAACAGTCTCTGCTTAAGCTCCTAAAGGTCGTTGAAAATTTTAAGAGGAGCGACAGGTACCGCACAATTTCTAACGACGAATTGGAATGGATGAGCGGTGCGAAAGGAACAAAAATCCATGTCTGCCTCAGTTATCTGGAGAAACTCGGATTTTTAAAGCGATGGTATAATGTGCCATCCCAGCTTTCTGTGAGATTTCGTGGATTTTGGGTTGAAAAAGGAGAACCCGTGGAGGCAACTCAGCGTGAATTGCTCCGCCAATTGCGGGGTGGAAAATCCAAAACGATTTTAGAACTCTGTGAAGCCGTTGGAGAAAACCCGAAGATGATCATGGAAGCCCTCGCTGAGTTGCAAAGCGACGGTTATATTCAGTACTGGGGGCAGGAAGATTTGCTCCTCATTGAACTGCTTGAGGATAGCCAAATGCTCAGTACACTAACGGACGAGCAGATTGAAGTAGGCGACTATGTCCGCCAAAAACAGAGCCAGCTTAATCAGATGGTTGTTTATGCATTAGAAACGACCTGTCGAATGCGCGTGATTCGCGACTATTTTGGTGAACATGTTGACGAAAGTTATCGGTGCGGGACGTGCGATTTGTGTCAGCAGAATAGCCATCAACCGTTGGCAGTCGGCAGTCAGTAGGCATTGTTGACGCGAAACCATCGCGCAAGAACTAACACCCTTGACGACAGTGCCTTATTGCTAATTTTCGGTACGGAGTGCTTCAATAGGTGAAAGCCGCGCTGCAAGCACCGCTGGATAGACCCCGAAAGTAACACCCATAAAAATTGAGAAGATAACGGCAGTCAATATCCACGGTAAAGAGAGAACAACGGGCCATTCTGGCACAACCCTTACAATTCGGACAGCGAGTTGTGCCATACCTTGCGCCGCCAGCCAACCTCCCGCAATGCCGAGAACCGCGCCACACAAACAGAGACTGATCGATTCCGTCAAGAACTGATAGAAAATGTGAACCTGTTTCGCTCCAACCGATTTCCGCAAACCCACCTCCCGTGTCTTTTCACCGACGGAGACGAGGCATATATTCATGATCCCGATGCCGCTGACCAAGAGCGAAAATCCGGCAATACTCCCTAAAGTAATTTTTATCACTTTTTCAATGTGATCAAGTCGCCTGGCTGTCCATTTTGCTATCCAATATCCGATAAAATCATCTTTTCCCCGGTGTCTTTTACGAAGGATGTGCTTGACCGAATCAACGATGCTTTCAATCTCCGTACCTTTTTCAAAAAAGACGACTATGTCTTCAAGATAACGGGTGCCTGTGATCCGTTGCTGGTATGTTGTTAGCGGCACACATAAGGCATCATCTAAAGAATACCACCCGAAACTGAGGCTACGCCCCTTTGTTTTCATCACCCCAACGACCCGTAGCCTTACCATCGCTCCCCGCCAACGATACCGAACCTTTACCTCTTGGCCAATTGGGGATTCCTCTCCAAACAGTTCAGTCGCGGTATCAGCACCGAGGACGCACACCTGCTTTGCGTTTTCGATATCGCCCTCGGAAAGGAACCTGCCAGCCCGAAGTTTCCATTTCATGCCGCGTGCGTAGTCTGCGGTAACACCTTCTAAAAGCGGTCTGGCTTGGTTTCCATTCCTGCTGGTAACGAAGGTTTCGTAGCCTTCGTGTTTGGGCAGAACATATAGAACATTGGGGCATTCTGCCTCAATCGCAAGAGCATCTTCAAGCGTATACCGCTCGGTGGTCCGCCGAACGAACTTCCTGCGTTTCCAAATAGAAGTACGTGTCCAGAATTGGACTTGGTTCGCGCCGCCAAGTGTTTCGATGTCCTGGGCGACAATAAGCTTCGCGCCGTCACCGATTGCGATCATGCAAAGCACACTGGCAATCCCGATGAAGATACCGAGAATGGACAAACCGGCACGGAGTTTATTTTGGACAAGATGCGCAATACCTGCGCGGATAGCGTCATGAAATTTCATCTTTTTGTAAATAGGTAATGGCTATCAGCCATTGGTTTCCGTCGACTGTCGGCAAGAATAACTTTCGGTTGTCGGTTTCCATCAGCAAGAAGGTGTGGGTTCATCAGAAGCCCTCTTTACCGAAGGAGTCCGAAAACCAAAAACCAATTAGAATGAATTTTGGCTTGCAAGTTCTGCGAAGGAACACAGAGAAAGACAAGGTTGTGTTAATAGGAGAGCGGATCTCTATAAAGAACTTCCACTTATACGGACATTTGGATGCACTTCCAATGGATTCAACAAGCTTGATTCAAGAACTGATTTAAAGATACCAAGATGTTTAAACCTTGTGTTTACTTGAAAATTCAAGTTTTCCGATTTGGAAGCCTCACCAGCGGTGTGTAGTGCAGTAAATTTCTACTTACTTTCGGACGCTGCTGTGGTTATATAGAGGGGAATTTTAGGCAAAAAGGTTGCAAAAAAATAAGAGCCAGAATTCTGGGTATGTGGGACAGGAGAAACAATTGGAAGGCGAGTTTAGGCTTCAGGATGACCCGCAGCATCAATAGGATCGAGGTTGCGAAGTGCTTCCGCATAGATCTGTCGGAGTGGGACGCTGTTTTGTTCTGCAAGCCGTTTGCAGTCCTCATATTCGGGAACGGTCTTGATAAGGGTACCGTTGAGATATCCACGTTTCGCTTGAATCGTTCCCCACTGCGTCTCGACTTGGGTGAAATCGCGCCGGAGTTTGACTCGATTGGCGGAAGAGAGTCTGACACCAAAGGTCGTGGTTTCGGTGAGAAGAAGTTCGATAAGTTTGTCGCGGTGTGCAGTAGGACAGAGAACAGTTATCTGTGTAGCGGGTCTGTTCTTTTTCATGAAAATCGGTGTAAGAAAGACATCAAGCGCGCCGTGTTTAAAGAGTTGAGCGGTGACATACCCCGTAATTTCTGGTGACATATCGTCTACATTGGTCTCAATGATGTCCACACTGTCAGTTTCGGCGTGATGGTGGGTCGTTTGCGAACTGCTACTTGATTTTTTTTCACCGAGACAAAGTCGGAGAAGGTTTGGTCGTTGTTCGAGGTCGCGAGTCCCGGCACCGTACCCGACTCGATCTAACCGCATTTGGGGCATGACACCGAATTCCTGCGATAATGTCGTAATGAGTGCCGCTCCAGTTGGCGTTACCAATTCCTTCGGTATATCGGTTTGATGAATCGGAACACCTTTTAGAAGTTCCATTGTGCCTGGAACAGGAACGGGCATGAGTCCGTGGGCACATCGGACAAAGCCTCTGCCGAGAGAGAGCGGTGATGCGTAAACAGCATCAACGTCCAGATAGGTCAAACCGATGACAGAACCTACGATGTCTACAATTGAATCGATCCCACTCACCTCGTGGAGATGAACGTTGGCTTTGCTCATATTGTGAACCTTTGCCTCTGCTTCAGCGAGTCGGTCAAAGACGCGTTTTGCGGTATCCCGAATTTCCGGGTCTAAATCGCTGTCATCAAGCAATTTGAAAATATCGGAGAGGTGGCGAGTCGGTCCGTGATCGTGACCTTCGTGATCGTGAGTATGGTGATGTGTGTGTCCGTGATCATGTCGATGCCCATGCTCCTGATGTGAATCGGCGTGTGAGGTGTGTGCGGGGTGCACCTCTACAATCGCTCTGGTACCGGTAATGCCGTGTTTCGTGGCTTTTTCAAAGTGTAGACTGAACTCAGCGTCGAGTTTGAGCGTAGACAATCCGTCTGAAAGCATTTCCGGTGGCACACCGACATCGACGAGAGCACCGAGCGTCATGTCGCCGCTAATGCCTGAGAAACAGTCGAAATACGCGATCTTCACTGTATTTACACTCCTTAATCAGCAGTCAGCCATCAGCGGTCAGTCGTCAGCAAAAAGGCGTGAAGGTTAGTTAAAAAATACTCGTTTCCTGCTACAAAATCCACTGACAACTGAAAGGGTTTTCGTAGAAAACCCGTGCTGAAAACCGATAGCCAATATTAGAAATCTTGAAGTAAGTCTTGAAGCAATGTCCTCGAGTCGTGGCGCTTGAGCTTAACAATAGCTTCAGCCTCTATCTGTCGGACGCGTTCACGACTAATCCGAAGTTTGTCTCCGATGTCCGCTAAGGTATACTCAGTACCGTCCATTAAGCCGTATCGCAGAATGATTACCTGTGTTTCACGAGGATTGAGGGTTCGGTTAAGGACCTCTGTGATAACCTCGACTTTGGCATAATCGAGCAAATAGTTTTCAGGCGTAATTTGGGATTGATCCGGAATAAGTTCGGAAAACGAGCCGTCCGGAGAATCCTCATTGATCGGGGCATCAAGTGGGACAGGATCTTTTGTGGCGTTAAAAATTTCGGAAACCTTTTTCTCTGTAAGTTCGACTTCTTTCGCAATTTCAGTTGTAGTCGGTTCCCGTCCGAGTTGGGTTGTCAGATCTGATTGTGCCTGCTTAATAGCGCGACGCGCTTCGCCGATATAGCATGGAACCCGGATCATCTGTCCTTGCTGATCGAGGGCACGTTTGATAGATTGCATAATCCACCAAGTGGCATAAGTACTGAATCGGAAACGGAGAGTATGGTCGAACTTATCTACGGCTCGCATCAATCCGAGACTGCCTTCCTGCATCAAATCAAGGAAGGTTAAAGATGTTTTACTAAAGTGATGCTGTTTGGCAATACTGGCGACGAGACGAAGATTGGCTTCAACGATTTTTAGTTTCGTTCCATGTGTGACTTGGTCCGCGGCTTCCAATTGTTCCGCCAACCACTTGACATGTGCAAATTCCCTTCGGACATCTTCAAGTACAAACCGAAGTGTGTGTGGTTTGCAGGAAGTTGTCCGCTCCACTAACATATTAGCAGGTAGTTTCTCCAAGAGCATTTCAATCTCGTGGCGGATAATGTCGAATTCCTGGAAAGCCAAGGATTCCTGTTCTTTGTCAAAATATGCTGCGATATGAGAGAGTTCGGGGGCCGAATGTGATTCTGCCAAAGAGAATTCGGCTTGTCGTTGCTGCGTTTTCGTCGTTTTTTTGTTGAAGGTGTTGATGTTGCTGCGAATCGCTTTGCGAGCGTATGCCCGAAATTCCGCGCCACGTTTTGTATCGCTATCGTCAATAGCTTTCAAGAGTCCGAGACTGCCCATCTGCATCAATTCAGGCGATGCGGTGGTGTCAACATACTTTTTTAGCAGATGCAAGTTCCCTTCAAAGATTTTCCAGCGTGTCTGTTCTAACAAATTCGCCTTCGCCTCTAATTTTTCCAATAGGACGCCAAGTGCTTGGATTTCGGCGCGGACTTGGTCTATAATTAATCCGTGTTCTGATTGTGCGGGTTCTAATTTCTGGCTTTTGTTTGAAGGACCCTTCTCAGTGATGTTAAGCGAGGCTATCATCCAATTTGGGAATTGACTTAACACGTTGGTAAACGCCTGGAAACCCTCTTGGTACTTTTCAAAGAGTGCAGTTTCTTGTTCAGGTTCCAACAAAGGGGTTTTGGCAATCTTCTGTAGGTAAGCAAAGGTTTCATCTCTTGGTGATTCTGTGGTGTTCTCTTCCTTCTCCTCATCCTCTGCAAAAAGTTCAGATTCTACTGGGTATGCCGGGTAATAGTCTCTCATGTCTTCACCTCACTGTAGCCTCGATCTCCCGAACGAGATGTTTTATATGGTTGCCTAACACAGTAAAAATTATGAAAAAAAGTTTAACTTTTAATTGTGTATGTGGTATGCTATTAAGCACAACTTACTCGTATATCTTCTGGATAATATAATTGGCTTGCAAGCAGCCCCCTAAAACGCCGTATAACGATTGGAGGCAGTTAGTTAATGGCTCAACTCACACAGAATGAAATAATTAAAAAGTGTCAAGCCGGTGAATCTCTCTCTGGTGAAAATCTTGCAAACTTAGATTTAGCGAATCAACCGCTCGCAGGTGCTGATTTGGCGGAAGCGGATTTGAGCGGTACTGATCTGCGGAACACGGATTTAACGGATGCAAATCTGAATGATGCGAATCTCACTGGTGCAAACCTTTCCGGTGCGACCTTGCATCGGACGTATCTTGTCGGCTCTAATTTAACGGATGCCAATCTCGAGGAAGCGAATCTATGTGGAGCGTTCCTCAGCGGCAGTCTGCTCTGTGGTACGAACTTCCGACGCGCTGACCTACGCCGTGCTACCCTCGGTTGCCCACAATGCGAGGTACCCGGACCTTTCGGCTCACTCACCAGTTTTGAGAA
>JAPOOP010000574.1 GCA_026713385.1 Candidatus Poribacteria bacterium
AAACAGGCTCCTCAATCGCGAAAACTATTGGAGATATGTTATCGGTGACGGTGTTACCGGTCGATGTAATAAAAACCGTTTCAGGAAAATCTGGGGCAACTTGTTTCGCAGGATCCTGATATCCAAAGCCGTGTCCAAAAATAAGCTGATATCCATCCATGGCGTAATCGCGAAAGTATGCTTCCTGATCCGTTGGCGTTCGGCTCTCAACATGGCTAATTTTCGCGCCTAACTCCTTTTCAATTGCCTTCAGCCCATCATAAGCGAAAGCGTTCCATCCGCCATCAGTAATAGATGCGGGTAAAAGTAGGGCAACCTTAAATTTTTCATATCCTTTCGCGTAGAGAGGGGTCTTGCCAATAAGCATGAATCCAATTGCGAAGATACACAAGAGATGAATATAGGTTGCGATGCTGGCGCGTGATGTGTAAGTTATCCATTTCATCGGAGACTTTCTCCCTGTTTGCTTCTCACTCGTTTTCATTTATCGTTTCGCCGGTTCTGTTTTTCATTGCTTATGGCGACCGCAGTATTCAATGACAGAGATGACGCAGATCGTCAAGGCACTTCCGAACGCTAAGAGTCCGAGACCAAAGAGAACACCGCCACCAATGGCTCGCAGAAATTCCATTTCTATACCCATGATGTACAGACTCAGACTCATCAGGCTAAAAGCAATGAGCGTCAGACAAAGAATGTAGCCGAGTTTCTTCATGTTATTTCCTAAGAATAAATCGCAGTCGAGTCATCACCACATTCGGTGATGTTTCCAGTTACATCTTCACTGAAAGGAATCTCGATCGTTCTGGTAGTGTTAATAACTTCAGGCTTGCCATTGAAAGTAAGAATGATCATCGCATTCCTTTTTACTCGAAGACCTGAAGTTTGCCATCTTTAACAATGAGCACAACGGGATCATAAATCGGATCGCCGTTGGCATCAAAAGAGAATTTCCCCAAAATGGTATCAAACGCCTGAATCTCGGCGAGTGCGTTGCGAATGCCGACGGCATCCAGAGATTCAGCATTTTTGATGGCTTCGGCGAGGATATAGACGGCGGCATACGGCTGTGCCGCCCAAACACTCGGAGGACTGCCGTACGTGGCGGTATAATTGGCAACGAAGGTTTCATTCCCCGGCGTCTCTGCTGTCGAGACCCAATCGGTGAAAGTGATCGCACCCTCGGCAGCAACCCCTGCGCTTTGGATCTCATCTATCGACAGGACGAGCGAAATAATAGGTGTATCGGCGGGAATCCCGATCTCGCGCGCCTGCTTAAGAAGATGGATCACCTCTATCTGTTGTGCGGAGAGAAAAATAGCGTCGGGATCTAACGCTTTTATCCGAGTGAGTTGCGGTGTAAAATCGGTATCCCCGGTTTCAAACGTCTCACGCCCCAGCACCTCAACGCCATGCGCGGTGAGTGTTTTGCTAAAGACGGCATCGGAATCGCGAGAAAACAGATCGACGCGATCGCTGATGAGTGCTACACGCTGGTAGCCGAGTTTCGACCGCGTCAAGGCGACACCACCAGGTATCAGTGCTTCTGTCGGGTGGCTCGCACGGAAGATAAAATCACCGATCTCCGTCAAGCCCGAAGCGATCACCACGGGGCTAAAAGCGACAACCCCGTTCTCCTGTGCGATCGGAAAAACAGAACGCGCAACCTGTGATGTCCAGACACCGAGAATCACAGGGACGTTGTCTTCATGGATGAGTTTATTGAAAGCCGTAACAGCCCCCTCCACCGTGCTCATATCATCTTCAATCATGAATTTGAGCGTTGTATCACCGAGGCGGTGTGAGGCGTTGATCTCTTCAAGTGCCATATTGAAACTATTTTCCATCACCAAGGCACCCGGACCGAATTCGCCAGGTCCCAAGTCCCCGGTCCGCGGGAGGACAACACCAATGCGAATCTCATCACCCAGACTTTCTGCTGTCGTAACAGGTTGTATAACCTGCTGTGTACGTTCGCAGCCACTTAACACAGCGACTGAGAACAACAAAAATAGACAAAACGTTCGCCGAAAAACTTTACTGTTCATAACATTCTCCTTAGCATTGCAGGTTATTTCAAAATTTAAAACATTATCAAATCCATGACCTTTTAAAAAAATCTGACAGGCAGGGATCTGACGACTCTGATCAACCCAGAAACGGCAAGACCGAAAGTAGAAAAAGATAGATAACAGTTTCATTGAATTCTTCTTGTGTGAAGGTTGCGAATTCGCAATATCTTTTTAGCCGACGCGTTGATTTAGTGGAGGCATATACGTTGCAATAAGCCTGGATTGAGCCAACCACCGGAGTTTCGCCCGCCGATTGTCTATCGGAAGCACACAGATCGATCTTGTCAAAAACATACCATCTACGCCATCTGATTTTCATTAATGCTCCCTCGAACGGAATAAAGGCAGGATGTTTCTCGCGCCTCGCACATCCTGCAAAGCGAGTGACGCGGGTCGGGTCTATCGTTTTGCCACCGAACCGTAGTTTCAGGATGCCCTGAGAGTTTCCGTTGTGCATCAAGATATCCTTCTATGTTTTGAAAGAGAGGAAGACAGCAGTTTTAAAACCTTCCCCTCTCACTTGACTGATTGATTATTTTGGGGGTTGCTTTCAGTCAAGGTCTCAGAAGCATTCAATTCTTCTGTAGGCGAGAATTCCGAAGTAGAGGTTCCCCCTGCGCGTTAATCAGCGTGCGGGAGTTACGATGAGTCTTGGATAACTGTGATGCCTTCGTCTGTGATTTTCCAGCCGTAAGAACCTTCACTTGAATATAGATACAAGGATTACGTCCGTGTCGACCGCGTGCTTCTCGGCGAGTTGCTCAACAGACATCTCTGGATCCTCAACAATATAGCCGTCGGCTTTTAGACGATTTACGAGAACGTTAGGATGGATGCCAACGGCGGGCGCAAGCGCGCGAATCGAGGTTTGCTCGATGTGCTCAATGACAATTTCCTCTATATCTGCGTCTTCCCGAAATGCTGAAATCCCGACCAAACTCATCCCAATCAACAAACCTATCAAGATAATCAGGATAGCCCTATTTTGTGTGAAATACCGCTTGAAGGGTCGCCAATTGCTCGTGATATGTAGCACAATGGCAACCGCAAAACAGATGCCCATCAGTTCGTGTGCAAACCGGAACGGATCCCTTGTGACGAAAAACATCAGCAGTCCTGTTGTCGCAACGAAGATGCCTGCACCGATAATCAGCGGCGTTGAGAACCCACGAATGTTGACCTTCCGCATGCTTCCCCCTATTCCTTACCGAAAACCTTGACAGCGTCGGTGTTTTGGATGGTCTGGATGCGTCCATCGGCATCCTGATTTCAAGTTGCGGCGGCATCTGACTTGACACCACAATGGACATCTACCTTCGCACCCGATACGAAAAATAGACGGACAGTGTGCGGTGCGATCCGTTCAACATACTCAATGTGATTGGTTTCGATTAACACCTTCCCAAGAAGCAACTTCACTGACTACCTCCTTGGCGTTCTTCAATCCATATCTATATGCAGCCCTGCGAAAGAGTACCCGATAAAAACAACAACGAAACTACTGATCAAAGGCATCTTAGACATTCTCAAAGACTCCTTATTTCGCTTTTTCTTCTAAAATCATGATGTCCGTGTTGAACACGACCATCAGTAGACAACACACCTTCACACACAACGAAACCCAGCAGATGAACCCACCACGACAATCACTCTTGCCGGTTTCTCAGATGCCGACGGTTCGGCAAAAACCGATTCTCATAAAGCGTCCTCGTTTACGGGTGCCTTTTCTAAATCCATGAGATTCACAATACCTGTGTGGTTTCTGCAGGCCCTATCAATGCGTGCCAATGCGGTCATCGCGGCTTGTGTCGTCGGCAACACCGCAACCCGCAACGGCAAAGAGACAAACTTTCCAGTCCCCCGGTCTTTGGACTGCTGACGACGTTGGGCAAAAATGTGTCTGCCCCGTCGAAAGAAACGGCACCCCGAACAATCCGTCGATCCCACGCCACTTTGAATTACCAGAATCGGCGATACCATAACCTCCTCCTTGGCATAGGCGGGTGGGGAGGCGGAAGAGACGACGATAGCCCCACCCATAAGTGTATCGATCCACTTCAGGGATTTTTCTTCGAGATTAAAATTCCGACTGCTATCAAAATAGGTTGCAGTAAAAATCCTATCAGACCGCTGAGTATCAGCAATTTTTCGTCCATGAACCGTACTACCCTCACCTCGTATCGGGATGCTCACGTATAGCGAGCCGTTGGCAAAAAAGCTGCAGAATCACTTTCAGCCGCCCGATGAATGAACGTTTGCGCTTTTCTTCATTCTTCAAAAGGGCATTCTCGCCTATCGGCATCAATGTATACCGATAGAAGTGCTTTCAACTGTTCAGGTGTCCCTGGAAACGAGATTCTCATGGAGTCGAGGCCCTTGACACCACACGTTACGATTATCGATTCACCCGTGGCGAATTTAACGTTACAGACTCTTGAACCGACGCGTTTGATACTGCTGACGCGCCTCGGATCTATGGTCTTGCCACCGAGCCGTACTTTCAGGATGCCCTGAGAGTTTTCGGTGTGCATCAAAATATCCTCCTCTGTTTTCAAAAAAGGGGAAGCAAACAGCAATTTTAAAACCTTCCCGTCTCTCTTGACCGATTGATTGTTTTCTGGGTTTACTTGACTAAAATATCAACCGGATACAGGGGCGTATCGCTGTCAGGTTGCGCCGGATACACCAGCACACAGGTATCTCCAGATTTTAGCCGCGTCACCTTATGCATCAGCCGCTCCGGCACAACGACCTTGACAGTGAGGATCGCCGGTATCGGCGGACGCGTCTGTGCCAATGCCAGAAAAGCCCGACAGGGATGATATTCAAACACAAACGTATACATCGACAGTTTCTTAGAGAATTGCGGTGTCGTGGTGACTTTACCCGATATTTCAACCGTTTGCATATTATCTTTGGTTAGAAACTACCTCTTTCTTCATAAAACACAAGGCGTGCGACGACTCCGGCATGATCCGACGGCCATCGCCCCGATGCTAACCGATCCGACGGCGTATCCCCGACGGTCTCTGTCATCAGAACAGTTACATCGGTTTCCGAATTACAGACAAAAATCTGATCAATCCGTTTGATGTGTTCGCTGATGGTGTTTTGGAGGTCTTTCTGCTGGCAACACGTGTTTCCTATCAGCTCCGTCTGCCACGTGTCAACATATTCCGCGTCAATCAGAAGCTGATATGCCGTGCCGTTGGGTGCCTCGGTATTGAAATCGCCTAAGAGCACAATCGGCAAGGTCTCTTGGCTGAGGTTCTCAATGAGTTCATGGGTTTGATCCACCCGAACGGTTGGGTCAAATGCCTCCAAATGCGTGTTGACAAACCGATACGTAACGCCTTCCACCGTCGCATCGACAGCCACATATCCACGTTTGACTTCCAGCCCAAGCTTTTCAACCCTAAACATATCTCCGTAGGTGGCAGCCTCAGCCTTAGAGGTCTGAACATCATTCCGGGCGAGAATGACATCGTAATCCGTCAGTCGGACATCAACGATACCGTCATCGGTGAACATGGGCATCTCAACGTCGATATTCTCAACTTCAGCGGCAATGCGATAGTCTAAGCCTTCTGTCCGGAGCGCGTCTCTCAGGACGATACGGAAATCCATGACGACGTCTTCTGCTGGCACGAGTCCGCCGGCGATCCGATCCCCTGGACTTTGGCGACGGATCAGTGACATCTCTTGTAAGCCGATAAGATGCGGCTGGTGCGTCTTGATGGATCCTGCGATCGCACGGGCGCGTCCTGGGAAGTCTGAGGCGAGGAAGTTATTGTAAACGTTCGCAACTTCTGTCGGCACTTGTAGCAGGTTCTCTACGTTCAGCACGGATTCGGTACTGCTGCCGAGGTAAACATTATAGGTCATGACGGTCAGCGGTTCAATGGTTAGACTCTGAGTCTCAGGCGTGACCGGCATATTGATCTTTTCGCATCCTGAAAGGCTCAATAAGATAGTGAGTAAGAGTGTTAGTGTTCTGATGTTTTTTACCATATTCTCTCCTGTTTTCGACTTAACGAAACTGGAGTTCAGTCTTTCTGATCTCCAAGTTGGGTTACCATCGGAGCGTAAGTGCAGCACCGATGTTATTAGAATTGGCAGTAGGAGATATGGAAAACGGTATCGCCTCGTGCTGTCTGATGTACTCGTTCTCCCTGTTGATTCTGTTGGCAGATAATGGTGCATCAATGACTGACCAGACAGCTGTTCCGACACCAACTAACAGACCAGCGATACCTATATTACCGTCAGCGAGGAAATAAAGTGTGTATCCGCTAACGGCAGTCGCAAAATGGAAGAATCCTTTTTTAATTTCACCATTGTAAACTTGTCCAAGTCCTGTAATAAGGAATGATAAAGCTCCGGCAATAAACGGGTCCTTGCGCGAAACAATAACAACGTTATTTTGGGCTTGAACGTTAACGGGTTGTTGAGCGATTTGCTCATAGAATAGGGCATCCGATAGCCTCGTTTCTATCTGCTGAGCGTATACAGGTAGAGCGAGTATGAGCAGTGTTATTACAGAAACAAACACTCTGAGCATAATATTTGCTCCTTATCGAAAATCTTAACAGCATCCGTGTTATGGAGTGTTTGAATGAAGCCGTCAGTATTCTGATTCCAGGTCGCGATCGCTGTGATTTGTCTCGATTAATATCTTCCCTAATTGTAGTTTGGCGAGACAGAGAAAGAGATTCAAACGCACGTTATTTTTTCTAATTACCACCCTTCATTGATGCCCACCCTACCACAACCATATTATGGTTGGATGATTTCTCTCTAAGTGTAACGTATTCACGAGATACTTCTTCCGGCTCTTTGATGCCAACATTGTCAACGTATCTGATATTCCCATCGGTGTCAATGAACTGCATATCAACCCTTTGTGATCCGAATTGATATTTCGTGAAGTGGAAATATACATTATCAGACAACCCCATGAGTGCATCGGAATCTATCACAGTGCCGTCAAACATTAATTGGGCTTGATGTAGTTCATAATTGCTTTCAATATCAATACGAAGCGTTATACCTTTCTGATCCTCATCTTCCCACTTTGTCTCCCATATCTTACGAACAACTGGAGGGTCGTTTGCAGAGGAATCGTTATTGAAATACTTATGTTTATCAAGCCATCGCATTTCATTTTTACGTAGATGCATAGACGCAATTTTCGGATGTTTTCCTTCAATTGATCTTCTGCCTACCATCAATGAAGCATTTTCCCTGTTGTGCTGGAGTCCAAAAGTATGCCCGAGTTCATGTGCTGCACCTACGACAGGTTCTTCCGTTTTTAAAGGGACTATCGCGTAAAATGTGTGCTGATCGGTAGTGCATTTATTGCCAGAACACGATCTTGCCATCATAGCAACTGCAGTGTTTGTTATGACTTCCAAACCTTCAACTAAAATAAGATTAATCTCTGATTTTGCGTCAGATATTTCCGTTATTATCTGCTCCCATCTGTTCGTTGCATAGTGTTGCGTATCACGGCTCCCCCTAACCGAGTAAAATGTGATACTATCACCTATACCTTCAAGTTCAAACGTTTTCTCTCCAAAACCATTATCTAACATCTCCTGGCGATAAAAGGATTGTGCTTCTCTCGCTATTTTACCGCATTCTGCCATCTTTTGTTGATTTGGAGCCGCATGATCTGTCGGATAAAAATATATTAACCGAACAGATTGAGCCTGTAGCAACGAAACATTGAAAAATAACATAAAAAACAGACTGGCTATGAGCCTGTTGAGGGGCAAAAATACAAAGCGTTTCACACAGAGTGTTCCTCCAAAGCCATTTTATGAGACCAATACAAAACTCTATGAGGTTTATTGTATTGGGGATTGTAGACTTCTGGCTGATTCCAGGTCGCGATCGCTTTCGACTTCACACCACAATGAACCTCAAGTACACTTCCTGAGATAAAATGCAACTTCACTGTGTAAGGAGACCTGTTTGGTGATCTTGATGTAGTAACCAACCGACTGCTGACCGAACTGTAATGTCTGGATGACAATACCTTGCGGGTTGTAGATCGTAATCTTGACAGTCGTATCTGTTGCCAACTCGTAGGGAATCCACGTTTCACGGTTGAATGGATTCGGATCGATCTGTTCCTGGAGCCGATCTACCTGTATAGCAGACAACTGGATATTCCCGATAACCGCGTAGACCCTCTAGTCCTCGCGGCTATCCCATTTAGTTTGATTAAATGGTAGTATTTAAGACCGTCTCTTATCGCCTTGATGATTCCATTTAGTATGCCGTTAGCCCATTTTTTAGATGAAGTATGTTCGATGACATATTTAGATCCACTTGCTAAATTTGTGACTGTCAAATTATAACCTTCATCAGTTGCTGGCAGTTCTGGACGAGCGGAAGAATTATTACCTTTTGCAACGTGAATCTTGCATCCAGTCCTCCGTCAAAGCCCCTGCCTTTAGGCAGTGGGTGGTATCACGCAGATATCTCCTCTTTTTTGCCGGCGTATCCTTTCAGGGTTCGGGTATCTACCCCCAAGGATTCGGCAGCCGCGCGGAGCGTCGGATATTGCTCAAGACGTCTCTGAGCAATCACCCGCAGAATCTCATCAAGATCCAGCCCCTCTATATTGACATAATCCGGGAGGATCCCCGAACTCCCTGTGCAGATCTCGGCAAACGTATTGACATAAGCACGATGTGCCTCAAATTGTTCTGCCAAGTCTTGGAGATTCTCGACCATCAGTTGAAATGACTTTTTTTGGCCTAACTCTAAATTCGTATCCATAAGGGTCCTTAGAAGTTTTTATTGACGTTATTGGCAACCGCTGTATTCCATAGGGGTGCGGGGTGTCTGCTGAATCTATATCCTACCTATGTAGTTTAGGAGGAGTCATCATGTCATTAGAATCCTCACGGGATAGACACATTTTTTCTATTCTGCGTTTGCGACGGAAAAGCACATCAACAGACACAGAACAACTTCTGATGATTCCAACCCATTTCACAACGGTTCGCAGGTGCCCAACGTCTTTACTCAGATGGTGTAGAGATAGAACCTTGAAAGCACATAGCAGTCAGATGACTGAGGTTCTGTAGTGTTTTGGGTCGCATGGCATCAACCTATCCCCTGGAGGTCGTGAATTGCAGGCGCGGATCTTCGGTGGCGGCGATGAGCACCTGCCGAGCGGCGGCTAAGGTATCATTGAGTTCTTTGCGTAAAGCCGTGTGTTCATCGGTATAGGCTTCTCGCGATAGCCGACGTCGGATTTCCATGATTCGCAGTCGAAACTGGAAACTGGCAAACCGCTCGCGGACAACCTCCGCATCCCAGTTCTCTAAATCGTAGTTGAGAACGAATCTTGCCACTTGCGATTGTACGGCGGTGTGTCGCGTCGAGAGGTACGGCTCCGCAGACAAATCCACAAACCAACTGGCGTCTTCATAAGTCATGCCCTTTTCTCCTAAACTGACTATCCTACCCGCTTATAGTTATTTAGGTCTATTTTTAATTATTACTTATATAAACATATTTACGTCATAGATAACTAACGATTATACAAAATTTTCAGAAAAAAAGCAAATTATATCTACAAAAATTGCTAATTTTTCTTAAAAAGTGAATAACATTTTAGAATTTTAGCTAATTTTTTCCGGGAAACACCTTTCTCAAATACCGTGGGGATCTTTAGCATTTACCATAATTCACGAACCGCCCGCACAAAGTACTCATCCCTTATTACTTCTTTTAATTCCCAAAAACCGCTGATTCGGTGCAGCAATTGTTGTGGAATTCCCTACAATTGCGGTAAATTGCAAAAAGTTGTTTAGGACACTATTATATTGTTATTTTAAGTAAAAATATGTCTAAAATAACTTAGACATAAATCCTGATTGTTATTGACTTTATATCAATTTAAAATTTGATCGAAAATGAAATTCGTGATAATATATCCTATTAACTTATACTGAACTCATGCTCTAAAAAAGCCAATTGAGTAAGGTCGTGGATTTCCACCTCGGATTTTAGTACTCCTTTTCTTGGCAGAATAGGTATCCGGGATATCTCCAGTTCAAGAATAGAAAAATAACCGGACTGTAGTTACGGTAATAGTTTGATGACAACCAATGCCCTGAAAAATATCATTGCACGTTGCCACCAACGGCACGAGAAACCCCTTAAGCAACGGAGGTCGATCGTAGAACCTCTGCTTTACAAAGGGCTTCCTTACTATTTCACAGTCTATTGTGCACACAGATACCCTGTGATGCTTCAAGACTTGGAGACGGCAGATATTTCCTTTATGCCGATAGGACACGCACCTGGCAATGACCGTCCCCCGCGAGGTTTTAGGGGCGAACGGTTCTTGAAACGCCAACAGGCGAAAGACTGGGAAACCCTCCGATGGCACAAGTCATGGGGGATTCAAGTCTATACCGGTATACCCTCAGCACGCGATGGCGCGCTCTGGCATGACATCGACTTTACATACGAAGCCATCCGTGCGGCACCTGATGCCGTTTTTGCCTGCGTTGAAGCACTCGTTGACGCCGTTGCGAACCCGTTGTTGACGCTGTCAAAGTCAGGGGGCTGCGTTTTTCTTGCAGGATACCCGGATACCTGCACCCGAACACTCAGCAGGCACGGCTGTATGTTCATAAGCACGTACCGACATCGGAGAATCCGCACCAGCACGACACGTATCTTGAAATTTTGGGGGAGAAGGGATATAGTTGCTGGGATGCGCGCTCTGAAATTCTGCTTGGAGATCTGTTAGATCCGCCTGTGATTTCCAAAGAGGTACTTTTTCCGCCTATTGATGCATTTCGGGCTGCGCTTCACAAACCTATGCCTCAAAGCATCCAACACGAGGAGAGCATCCCCGACGCTCCATACTCTCTCGGATCGGGTCCACTTGATCTCGCCGAAGAGGCGTTTTTCAAGCGTGGGTTTTCTTATGTCAGAGAAGAAAATGGATCTCACTATTGGCGGCACTACGGTGATGAAATTGGCAACACAGAGGTATCATTATGGGAGAATGAAAATGGCGTGTGGGTGTGTGCATCTACGTCTGATACGGGATTGCCTATAGAGGCAACGCTTATCACAGATGTTTGGCAGGATACCGGCATCCTGCCGCCGATTCCCAAGACAGGACCCCCTATAGACGATAAGGTGCCTGCCATACGGGAAGGGACACTCAGTCCGTTGGCACTCAAACGTCCGTCTCCGGTCTTACACACGTCGAAACCTACAAAAAAGATGTTCGAAACGCGAGAAGAAATGGGTCTTCAGGTGCAGCGTGCTTTCGATAGGAATGTGCGTGTCCTTGGATATACTGCCGAGACAGACCCAGAGAAAGACCCTGAAGGAGCATCCGTTCTGCGTAAAAGTCAGGCACTCTGTCTAAAGGTCCCGAGTGTCGATCTTGCGGCAGCAGCATCGCAATTTCTTCAAAACCGAGATGTCGGATCGGTGTCACAGTGGCGGAATCGGATGTATCTCTGGGATCAAGTGAAAGATATCCCCGTTGACGTGCGCATGGCAACTCCTTTTCACCGTGGAAACGTCTGTGAGGATCCACAGCGGTGTGAAGCACTAAAGGAAAAGGGTGGGAATCCGAGTGAAATTATCTGTCCACAGTGCCCCGTCTATACAGTATGTCAAGAGCGGGGCTATCTATCGCAATTCTCTATATTACAAACTCCCCACGCACAAATATTAGCGGATTTTCAACTGTTTTTGGACCCAAAGTCCGTGAAAGTCGTCGAACAACTTCTCGAGACACGCGATGGAACACAGCCGCTTTGTATCATCAATATCCACAGGGAGGACCAACCGTTTCTTAAATGCCAACTCTCTAAAACCATATTGGAAGAGTGGCGTGTCAATTGGCACGGTGATGCCTTGGGAAACTTGGCAATAGCCCTACTGAATGCCGTAGGAATCATGGACAAATACCATGGCGACGCTATCAAACGGCTCCGAACCGTGGTCCAGACGTTTGAATGGCTGGAAGCAGAAATCATCCAACAGATGTGCCACGTCGGTGTCCAGGGCAAGGTGGTCAAACGCGGGGTAATGGATACAGAAACCGGCGCGGAATTAGCACGCCATACAATTGAGTTTGCGCGAGGCATCTCTGCTTATATTCCTTTGGACGCTGCGGCTGCGGATAGACTTGCGGCAGAAGGGCTGCCTTTTTTTCGGATCGAGGCTGTTGGACCGAACAAAGACATGAAAATCCTGATGCCCATATCGGACGCTATCGGGTTGGGTATTCTGGATGCGGCAACGCCTGAAGACATTGAGGCGTTCCCAACGGTTTGTGAGGATCCAAACTGGACGTTTTGGCATCAACTCAAGCGTTTCTTTGCCCGTTACACGAGGGACGCTGATGCCCCAATGCAATGGGAGGACGAAGCACTACTGTTCTATGTGCCGCCCGTGGTGCATCCAAGCATCAAATACCTGTTGGTCAATGTTCCTGCCCCCTACGGTGAATATTTACGTCGGTCGTTCTTGGATGAGGAAACCGAGCTCCTGCAGATGCAACCGAGGGCATGGGTTCCCGGAAACCGTGTCTTTCAGATTCGCACCGATATCTACCCACTGCAAACGATTTTAGACATCAACAACACTTGGGATGTTCTCGGAGTGTCTGAAACGGGACGGGATATTTTTTGGAGAATTCAAGCGGAAATCGAAAGGGATCCAAATATTAAACATGGGATTATCACCCATGTTTATGCAATTAAACAACTGAAAACTATAGCGAAAAATGAGAACGTCTGTTTCTTGACGGATTTCCGAAGGCTGGAAGGCTTGGAAACCGCTTTTCAGGAAGCACAGGTCATCTGGATTGTTGGTATACCCGTCATGGAAGGACACGCCATTTTAAGGCGATCTCAGATGTTGTTTGGAAACGACGAGGAACCCCTCTCTTATGAAATGGAACCCGAACCCTACCGTTACAAAGACGAACGCGTCCAGACCGTTTATGAAATAGCAGTCTGTCGTATATTCAGAGAGATTATAGAGTTGGCGCAACTGAACCGTTTGGCACACAAGAAAGTTATGTTGATTACGGGCGTGCGAATTCCCGATATCACCGACAGACCGGAAACGCTCCTGTTTGACTGGGAAGACTTCGACATCGCCGGTGGGTTGGACCAACTCGCTGAGGTGATAGCGATACGTCAACAATTTGAGACCGAACGCGACAATCTGACGGCTAAATCCAGCAGCAAAGACGTGAGGCGGGTTCTGGGCTGCTCCCAAAGGCAAGCGAACCGAGTGTTGCAAAGGATGAGAGGGTCGAAAACCCGTGTCACTTTCCGCGAGCAGATTCTCGCACTTCTCGCCGATGGGGAGAAAAAAACACGGGAATTCGCGGCGGCGATTGAAGGACATCCAAAGTCCATAAATACAGAACTCGCGCGCCTTGTAAAGGCAGGTGAGATTATAAAGGTCAAGTGGGGGGTCTATAAACTGCCAAACGCGTGAATGACTTCCTTGACATACACTTCCTATTATGATATAATTTCCCGTGTTGAAAATGCGAACGCTATAGAAAACTGGTAAATAAACATCCCACATTTGCGCCTATGGACACAATTAAAGCAGAAATCTACGATATTATAGAAAGTGCGATCCAAGCAGCCGTTGCCGCTGGGGAACTCACTATATCCGAAATGCCAAAGATCCCGTTCTCACCGACCAAAACGCCTGAACACGGGGATTTTGCTACACCCATTGCCCTCGGACTCGCAAAACAGGCACGAATGGCACCCCGCAAAATCGCTGAGATAATT
>JAPOOP010000577.1 GCA_026713385.1 Candidatus Poribacteria bacterium
AGAGATGATGTTTCCAAATTCGTTAGTAACTGGGGCTTAACAGCAACAATACTTGATAAGCAAGCCAACAAAGGCAGAACGATTATAGAAAAATTTGAAGATTGTGCAGACGAGACAAGTTTTGCAATCGTCTTGCTCACACCTGACGACATTGGAGCGTCAGTGGAGGACAAAACTCATCTCAAATATAGAGCCCGCCAGAACGTTATTTTTGAATGGGGTTACTTCTCTGGTTCAATAGGGCGCGAGCAGGTATGTATCCTCTATAAAGGAAACCTTGAATTACCTTCAGACACTCAAGGTGTAGTCTATGTCCGTATGGACGACAACGGAGAGTGGAAGCAAAGTATAGTTAGAGAAATGGAATCCGTTGGTCTCCTTATAGATGGGAATAAAATTTAAGGGAACATCACTGATACTAACACGAAGGAAATTCCGGATGCCCACACTCGACTTCAAAGGCAAACAATTCATATATGGACACCACCTCACCGTCCCCGTCCCCACCCTACAGATAGACACAGACAAATCCCTTACCGGCGAAAATAATCCATCCCTCAACGATAACCTGATTATCCACGGTGACAACCTGCACGCCCTAAAAGCACTTCTCCCGAAATACGCTGGCAAAATTAAGTGCATCTACATTGATCCACCCTACAACACCGGCAACGAAAACTGGGGCTACAACGACAACGTCAATAGTCCAATGATGCAAGCGTGGCTGCAGAAACATAGTCCCGTTGACGTTGAGGACTTGGAACGTCACGATAAGTGGTTATGTATGATGTGGCCTCGGCTCTATTTATTGCGCGAACTGTTATCTAATGATGGTGCAATTTTTATCTCTACTGTTTTTAAAGAGAATAGGACTTACGCATGCGGCTCTTTTGTAGCATAAACTTTTAGTTTGGGTTTCCAAGGATATTGACGTTTTTTCGAGAATTTCCATCTAACAGGACCTGATAAAGTCAAAATTGCGTAAGTCCTGAGAGAAGTTGGAAGCCCAGAAAATTCAGTTTAACCTGCAAGCCGATGGTGCATTAAACTACCAACTGGAAAGAACACTCGTGGTCAGTCTCACACCTGAAGCGAGACCAATGACACATGCACACGGGGATCCCTTACAACTTAATCTGTTTGAACAAGTGTTTGAAGCAGAATTCAACAATTTAGAAACGGATTTTGCACTCTACATAGACAAACAAAGCGCAATTCAATGGTGGCACCGTATTGCTGCGAGACAAGGATATTTCTTACAAGGGTGGCGGCGCGATCGCGTCTATCCTGATTTTATCGCGTGTCTCCAGCGGAGTGGGACCGGCACTCAAAGACTCTGCATCTTTGAAACCAAGGGACAACACCTTGAAGGCAATAGCGACACTACCTATAAACAGAGCCTCATCGAAACCTTAGAGACGGCATATCGTAACGCAACACCGCACGGCATGATGAATATCACTGCACCCAATAACAAAACGATGTGTTTCCGCATGCTATTTGAAGATTCTTGGCGTGAGACGGTGAACGAGACAATCACCTCAACACAAATCCTATATAAAACATGAAAGTAAGTGAC
Source organism: Candidatus Poribacteria bacterium (assembly GCA_026713385.1). Taxonomy (GTDB): domain Bacteria; phylum Poribacteria; class WGA-4E; order WGA-4E; family WGA-3G; genus WGA-3G. The sequence continues at coordinate 1,580 of JAPOOP010000577.1, forward strand.
GTTCAAAACCGTTTAGTTTTCGGTTTTTTTGTCGATTTTAGAGGAAGAGTCGCGACCGAGAGGGCACTCCTGCAGAGAAGAGTTTTAGGCGTTCCGATTTCGTTGCCTTTAAGTTGTCAGATAGGGTATAATAAAAAGGCTTGAGTTGAGTAGAGGGTCGCGTCCCGATCGTAATCTTACCATCGGGATGAGGAAAGTCCGGACTCCACAGGGCAGGATGCTGGGTAACACCCAGGAGCGGCGACGCTATGGAAAGTGCAACAGAGAGTAGACTACAACGCCTCAAAGCGTTGTACAGGTGAAACGGTGCGGTAAGAGCGCACCAGTCCATAAGGTGACTTATGGAGCTTGGTAAACCCCGTCTGGAGCAAGGTAAATGGGGGACATATAGAGGTGTGCCCGCCTCGTCCCCAGGTAACCGCTTGAGGTGGATGGTAACATCCATCCCAGATGAATGACCGTCACATACAGAATCCGGCTTATTCTCAACTCAAGTCTTCATTTTTCTTTGAGAATATGACGTTGGAGGCGAAGCTGCCTCTGTAGGAACAGAGTGTTTCAAGAGTTCGATGTTCCTTTCTTTCCGTATCCACCCCCACCGGGCGTCTCTATCCGAATAACATCACCCTCGCGTGTAGAAATGGATACCTTCCCTGCTAACGGATGTTCTTCTCCATCAGAAATTAGCACGTTCCGTCCAGGCTTTCCTTGTTCACCGCCTTGCAATCCGTAAGGACCCCGCTCCCGGCGTTCCGAAAGGATAGTTACCTCCGCGTCCGTAAGAAGTCGTAGTGTCCGAATGACACCATCACCCCCTCGGAATTTCCCTGCTCCGCCTGTCCCACGTCGAATCGCATACGCCGCCACCTGCATCGGATAGTTCGTCTCAATTGCCTCTATAGGTGTGTTCATCGTATTCGTCATGTGCGTATGAATGGCATCAATTCCGTCTCGGTTTGGGCGCGCGCCCATTCCGCCCGCAATAGTTTCGTAATAAGTAAAGTCCTTCCCACGCGAAACATCGTAACCCCCTATTGTGAGGTTATTCATGGTACCGGAACTCGCAGCGGGAATCTGATCAGGACAGGCTTGCGCCAATGCCCCGAGCAGAACATCAACAATACGCTGTGATGTTTCGACATTTCCCCCGGCAACTGCTGCTGGAAACTTCGCGTTCACAACAGTTCCCTCTGGCGCGACGACTCGAATCGGTTCTAAACACCCAGCATTGGCAGGAACGTCTGCACCAGCGATACATCGAAAGACATAAAAGACAGCGGAGAGCGTAATCGCGTAAATCGCGTTAACTGAACCTTGGACCTGCTGAGCCGTGCCAGTGAAGTCAACCAATGCCGTATCATCTTCAATCTCAATTGCAACCCGTATCTCAATAGGTGCATCCGTGATGCCATCATTATCAAGCACATCAGTGTATGTGTAGCGTCCGTTCGGGATTTCCCGAAGGCGTGCCCTGACCATCCGACTCGCATACGCGCAGAGTTCCTGCATGTACGTCGTAATCTCTGTCGCACCATACTTGCCCATCATCTCCCGTAGTCGCCGTTCACCGACACGGTTCGCAGCGATCTGCGCTTCCATATCACCACGGCGTTCCTCAGGCGTGCGGACATTCGCGAGAATGAATTCCCAAAGGTCGGTATCCAATTCTCCACCTCGGATGAGTTTAATGGGAGGAATTCGGATGCCTTCCTGAATGACACTCGTCGCAATTGGCATTGAACCGGGGGACATCCCACCCACGTCCGCGTGATGTGCGCGATTTGCAACAAAGAAAACAGGTTTTTTAATTTGCCTTGCGGTTCGTTCAGACGGGTTGTGCGAAGAAAAGTCCTTTCCGTAGATCCGCCTTCCACTTCGTTTCAGGCTACGCACTTTTTCTGATTCTTCTTCAACAATATCTCCATTTGAGAAAACAGGCGCGACGAGGGTAATATCCGGTAGGTGTGTGCCACCGCGATATGGATCATTAAGGGCAATCATATCCCCAGGCACCATTTCTGTATGGGCAATAGCTGCGAGAACCGAAAGTGGCATGGAACCGAGATGCACAGGAATATGAGCAGCCTGCGCAACCATCTTACCGGTGTTATCAAACACGGCACATGAAAAATCAAGCCGTTCTTTGATGTTCGGTGAGAACGCTGTACGCTGTAGCGTTACCCCCATCTCCTCGGCAACCGAGGTCAGCATATTTTTATAAAGCTCAAGTTTGATAGGATCTGTGTTCATTGTATTGTTGATGTCTGCGTTGGTTGGTAAATAGCGTCAATATTCAAAAGTTAGTTGCAATTTTAACACCCTCTCCTATAATATGCAAGGAAAGATTCGTTAGGAGGACTTCAGATGGAAAAAGTCAATATTGCACTAATCGGCGCGGGTGGGATGGCAAACGGTGTCCATTATCCGTCGCTCAGAGAGTGCGAAGATGTGAATCTTGTTGGATTGTGTGATATGGTCCCATCAAAACTTCAGACAACAGCGGAACGTTTTGAGATTGAGGAAACATTCATCGACTACAAACAGATGCTTGAGAAGACGAGTCCTGATGCGGTGTATATCCTAATGCCGCCGCAACATCTATTTCCGCTCGTCATCCACTGTCTCTCGCAGCAGCATCACGTTTTTATTGAGAAACCTCCCGGTGTTACACTCCATCAAACCAAGGAAATGGCTCGCGCTGCGGAGAAAAACAACTGTAAGTCAATGGTAGGTTTCAACCGTCGCTTTATCCCACTCTTGCGGAAGGTCAAAACAATCGTCGAAAAGCAAGGTCCGATCATTCAATGCATGTCAACCTTCCACAAAAACACACCGGACGCACGCTATTACGACGGTGTGATAGACGTTTTAACATGCGACGCGATTCACGCCGTGGATGCGCTCCGATGGATTGGTGGCGGTGAAGTGAAAGCTGTTGCGAGCGACATCAATAATTTTTACTCTGAGCGCGAAAACAGTTTCAACGCGCTCGTTAAGTTTACCAGCGGTGCCTCAGGTTATCTTTGTACCAACTGGGCGGTTGGAGGGCGTATCCATACATTTGAGATGCATGCGCGTGAGATTTCTGCATATATCAACCCCGACGCGGGTGGACGCGCCATCCTTCATACACCCAAAGGCATAACTGAAATCGCCCCTGAAGAAGCCGCGGGATCTGACGCTCAGCACAAGGCTTACGGATTTTATGGAGAGAGCAGACATTTTGTCGACTGTATTCAGCAGAACCAACAACCGTTAACCTGCTTCGCTGACGCGGTCAAGACGATGGAACTCGTGGCAGCCATCTATCAAAATCGGATAGATGCTTGAACAGCCAGAATGTAAAATAAATTGGCACGTTTCTTGCTACTGATTATAATAATATAGGTCACTTGTGAAAACTATGGGTACACACCACATATCAGTTTTATGTGATAAAGTGATTGACTTTCTCAGCCCAAAATCGGATGGTGTTTACATAGATGGCACTGTCGGATTAGGAGGGCATAGTGCTGCTATTTTAGAGACTTCCGCACCGAATGGGCGTGTGATCGGAATTGATTTAGATGTTGAAGCTCTCTCTATCGCAAAAAGTAGATTACACGTCTTCGGGGAGCGTTCTTCTCTCATTAACGGCAATTTTGCTGAGATGGATGTCTTATTGGAAACCAGACACTCAGTTCACGCCGTAGACGGTATCCTGCTTGACTTAGGGGTGTCGTCCCTGCAGCTCGACGCACCGCACCGAGGCTTCAGTTTTAATCATACCGGTCCGTTAGATATGCGCATGAATGCGCGACAGGTGTTAAATAGCGAACCGGAAGCGTCTGTTACAGCGAGGCAGATAGTCAACGACAGTCCAATGGATGTCCTTGTTGACATTTTCAAAGGGTATGGCGAAGAGCGATTCGCGAAACGGATTGCCCGTCGAATTATTCGGACGAGACGAGAAACACCGATAGTTACGACAACGCAACTCGCAAAGATTGTCAAGCGAGCCGTCCCCCCAGGTGCATCCAAAATCCATCCTGCGACCCGTGTATTTCAGGCACTCCGCATTCATATCAACGCCGAATTGGAAAATCTTGAGATGGGTTTGGACGTTGCGATACAGCTTTTGAAACCGGGCGGTTGCCTGTGTGTCATCACGTTTCATTCACTTGAAGATAGAATAGTCAAACACCGTTTCCGGACATGCGCACGCACGTGCGTCTGTCCACCGAAAACGCCGATCTGTATTTGTGAGCACACCGCATCTCTGGACATTCTCACAAAGCGCCCTATATCACCAGACGCGGCTGAAGTTCAACATAATCCGCGAGCGCGGAGTGCCAAACTGCGCGTCGCTCGCAAATTGTAGGGTAAGGTGTCTCTATTTTCCGCCCTATGAAAGAAAAAATGTATCTTAAATTCAGTATTCAACGTTTAAAAATTCAGTATTCAACCTTTAAAAAAGATAGCCTTTGCTACCTGTGGAAGTGCTTCTATCTCTATAGAACAAAGCGCGTAGCCCGTAACCGAAGCGGAGGGGTTTTTGCTTGGGTGTTTCCTCTATATCTACGGAAAAGTGCGTGAAACTTGAAACCTACCTCACCGAACCGCAAGGTATAATTAAAAAATTGAATAAATGCAAACATTACATAACAGTCATTCGACACGCATTACGAAAACAGAAGACCCAAAACCGAAAAAGAGATTTCCGTTAGCCTATATTGTTCTGGTGCTATCTTTCTGTACCTTCGCTGGCAGTATCTGGTTCTCATCTTATGCCAAGAAGGTTGCTTTACAACGACAGCCTACTTACGAGAGAGAGAAACGCCAAGTTCAAGATGAAATTCATCGACTTGAATTGAAAGAATCAACCTTAACTGGTGTGCAAAGGATTCGGAAAATTGCAACTGAGCTCGGAATGGTTGAACCCACCGAAGCCTCACAGATAGTCTGGGATAAATAGTTTCGTCTTTTAGGGCACACCTTTTGTCCTTTTGAACAGCACTCATATTTATATTCATTTGGTAGGAAAAACATGAAAAACAATTCACATTTATCCATTCGCCGACTTGTTTTCGTGCTTATTATACTGCAAGTGGGTTTCCTATTACTGGTTGGTAAACTGTTCAAAGTACAGATCTCCAACGATATGGCACACCAAGGACCAACTGGACACCCTTGGAATTCTCCGCGCACAGCAGCCATAAAACGAGGCAAAATTTTGGACAGACATGGGAATGTTTTAGCCCTGAGTCGTCACAGCCTCTCCGTCTATGCTGATCCAACGTACATGAAGACCGATCCGAGTGAAGCTGCTCGCAGACTTGCCCCGGTTTTAAGTGTTCCCGAATCTGAATTGCTTACTCAACTTCGCCGCAAGGATAAACGGTTTGTATGGCTCAAAAAGGATATGGATTACGAGCGGCTTGACGAGATTCGGGCAATTGAGAAAGACATTCGTGGTATAAAGCACGAGATCGAACAGCAGCGTGCCTATCCGAAAGGGGAACTCGCCGCCCAAGTCATTGGACATATAAACGATCAAAACATGGGTGAGGGAATTGAGTATCAGTACAACAATTACCTTTTGAACGCGAGGCAGCGACAGGCGGCACAGCGGGCAGAAGCCGCCCGCAATGAACCCATAAACTTGTTAACTAACGGTGACTCTACTGACGACTATGGGTATAGTGTCGTCTTGACGCTTGACGAATATATTCAGTACGTCGCTGAGAAGGAATTAGCAGCAGCGTGTCAAAAATGGAACGCCCCGCGGGGTACAGTCATCGTCTTAGCATCGAAAACGGCAGAGATATTGGCACTCGCAAGCTACCCCTCGTACGATTTGAATCATTACACGCTCGGGAGTGAGCAAGCAAAAAGGAACATCGGTGTTTGGTTTGCGTATGAACCCGGTTCGATTTTTAAAATCGTTGCATCCTCCGCTATCCTGAACGAGGGTATTATGAGTCCTGAATCAACGGTTTTTTGCGAGAATGGACTGTATCGACTCTCAAATGGTAGAATCATCCGAGACGTATCGGGAAAAGGATGGCTTACCTTAGAACAAGTCCTCCACAAATCAAGTAATATCGGTATGATTAAAATTGTGAAGGAATTGGGACGTGAGAACTTTAGTTCTTACATTGAAAAGTATGGCTTTGGGAAAACAACCGGTGTAGATCTGCCTTATGAACACAGGGGTAGTCTCTATGCCGTGAAGCACTGGGATACGCATTCCTTGGGTTCCGTCCCCTTTGGACAAGGGATTATGGCGACCCCTCTCCAGATGGTGAGCGCGTTAAACGTCATCGCAAACGGTGGAAAACTCCTCCGTCCACATATTACCCGAGAAATTCGGGACAGTAGCGGAAAGGTGATTGAAAAGAAATACACCATTGAAGTCCGACAGGTCATCCGCCCACTGGTGGCGAAACAGATGACAGAGATACTTGTTGGTGTGGTTGAAGACGGTAGTGGGCGGCGTGCCCGCGTTGAAGGATACCGCGTAGCAGGAAAAACAGGAACAGCCCAAAAAGCCGAAAAAAATGGCAGGGGTTACGCGGGGAAAGAAATCATGTCCTTTATGGGGTTCTTACCAGCAGAGAATCCTATGGTATCAATAATCGTTATGCTTGATGAACCGAGAGGGGCACGTTTCAGCGGACAAATCGCCGGACCTCTTTTTCAGCAAGTCGCTGCCCAAACAATGCAATACTTGAAGCAAACCGAGTTCTTCGGTCCCGAACTTCAAAAGTCCCCCGAATTTTCGCCTGTTGCGACAAAACAATCGTCGACGCAACGCCCAGCGCAAGCCTATAAAGGCTTACGGGACAACGTGAAAGGAGAGGGGCTGTGACGCTTCATGAACTGCTCCGCGGACTTAACATTACCACAAGTTCTGGATCGCTGGATATTGATATTACGGGTGTTGCCAGTGATAATCGGAAAGTTGAACTCGGTAATGCTTTTGTCTGTTATCAAGGCATCAGCGTGGATAGTCACAACTTCATTCCTGATGCACTTCAAAGAGGAGCAGCAGTTGTCATTGGTGAAAAATCGATAACAACTATAGAGACACAAGGAAAACCGATTACCTATGTGCAAGTTCCCTGCGGGCGCCGAGCACTGTCCTTGATCGCTGCCAATTGGCACGGAAACCCCGCAAAACGCCTTAAACTCATCGGTATTACAGGCACCAACGGTAAAACCTCAACCGCACACCTCATACATGCGATATTCAAAGCAAGTGGGCGGAAAACAGCACTCATTGGAACAGTCGGACACCAGTACATGAACACCCAAGGTGAAGAGGAAACACTCGCTGCTTCCCTCACAACTCCCGACGCGTTCGCACTCCATGCTCTTCTCAAACAGTTTACTAAAGATGATGTAGAATACGTTACAATGGAAACCTCCTCCCAAGGGTTGGCACTGCAGCGACTGGCAGGACTTACCTTCGATACCGCTGTTTTTACCAACTTCACCCAGGACCACCTTGATTACCATCAAACGATGGAAGCATATTTAAAGGCGAAACTGATGCTGTTCGAGCAACTCGATAAGAATGGCGTTGCAATTTTGAATAGCGACTCACCGGTCGTGGAGCATATTGTTCACGCCTGCTCTGATTTGCGGAAACCTTTGATGTACGGACTTGGTGAAAAAGCGGACCTACATGCCGAGGATATTAATTTTTCTTATAATCGATTGGCGTTTACAGCGGTTACGCCAGATGGACGAATCCCCGCTAAGTTACGATTACTCGGAGAATACAACCTTTATAACGCACTTGCCGCCATTGCTGTTGGGCTTCGTTATGATTGTCCAATCTCAGCAATTCAGGAAGGTCTTGCCGCGACTGTAGTGCCTGGGCGGTTTGAACTCATTGATCGAGGACAGGATTTCGCCGTCGTCGTTGACTACGCACACACACCCGATGGTTTAGAAAATGTGTTGACTGCCGCCAAGCGCGTTGCTGAACGTAATTTGATTTGTGTTTTTGGATGCGGGGGCGATAGGGATAATGGAAAGCGGCCTAAGATGGGAAATATTTCTGCCCAAATTGCGGATTATAGCGTAATTACTTCCGACAATCCGCGCACCGAAAACCCCGATGAAATCATCGCGCAAATTGTGTCAAATTTACCACATGATACTAAATATGTGTGTATTTCAGAGAGACGGGACGCTATCTATCACGCAATCGCAACGGCAAAATCCGGTGATGTTGTTGTAATCGCGGGTAAAGGACATGAGGATTATCAGGAAATCAATGGCAAAAGATTTCCCTTTGACGACAGAGTTGTGGCTTCAGATTTTTTACGGTAGCCGTCAGGAGTCAACAAGAAAGCCTCTTTGCTGACCATTGAAAACCGACGGTTTCCGACGGTTTCCATTAAAAAAACATGCATAATACGGAGATTAACGGTCTAAAAACCTCATATCAGGTTGCTGGAGAGGGCGACGTAGTTCTCCTCTTGCATGGCTGGGGTGGTGAAGCGGCGAGTTTTCAACCGGTTTTTGATTGGCTCACACAATCTCACAAAGTCTACGCACTTGATTTGCCCGGGTTCGGTAAGAGCCAGATTCCACCCACAGCGTGGAATACCTCCAGCTATGCACAGTTCGTTATAGCATTTCTGGAGAAGCTTGGCATTCCAAAGGCTCACTTCATTGGTCACTCCTTTGGCGGTAGAATTTCGATTATCGTCTCTGCGGAATACCCTGAAAAAGTTGATAAACTCATCTTGGTTGACAGCGCGGGAATCAAACCGCCTCGAACTGCAAAATACCATCTTCGCGTAGGTTTGGCAAAAATTGGTAAATTGCTCCGTCGATGTGGGAAATACGGTGTTCTCGTTGCAGACGCGATGTCCGCACGTGCCGGCTCCAAAGACTATCAGAATGCTGGAGGTATGCGTGCTACGCTTGTCAAAGTCGTGAATCAAGATCTGCGCCCGCTCTTGCCTCGGATAACCGCATCAACACTGTTAATCTGGGGTGAAAACGACAAGGATACACCCGTGTCTTTCGGACAAATTATGGAAAAAGAAATACCTGACGCAGGATTAGTTGTCCTAAAGGAAGCAGGACATTTTTCATACCTTGATCAGTTTCCGCAATTTTGCCGAATTGTCGCAAGTTTTTTAAGTTATGGGGATTCTTGACTGCCCTCCACTTCGTTTCGGGCAGGTTTTTGGTCAGGTCGCGACAGATTTGGAAACTTGGACCTAAATCGAAGAGATCCAAAACACTAAGCCTGAAACGTAGTGGAAGGCGACTCTATATATAAGCACGTGAAGCCCCAACCTACGTTACTTAACCGCAAGGAACATTAAAAAAATGTTTTTCTACTTCGCGACACTAACCTGTTTAGTAAGGGCTGTCGTCAGGACCACGCATGGACTCCATATACTCCAACTCGATGGCTATAAGACGGGTCGGTACCTGAAGTGGATAGGTCAGCACCTGAAGAATTGTTTTGAAATTAAAGAGATTCTCATTATTGGTGGGATTCTCATCCTGACCGCGTTCTACCCACAATACAACGACACGTGGCTGTTTCCTGCGCTGTGCTTGGCTTGGGGAGGGTTCCAAATCTACATGAGCACGCGAGGGAAAAAGGTTGAAGCAAAAAAACCGCTCGTTTACACAGCACGCGCAAAACGGGTGTTTGGGCTCTCAATTTGCTTGCTCGGTGGTATCGCGACAACACTCGTGCTTATATCACAAACAAGTGTTTTTGCTGGGGCGTTTCCTCGATGGCGAATCTCAATCTTCCTCTTTAGCGAAGTAGCCGTTATTAATCTAACGATTGCTAATCTTCTTATCTACCCTTTGGAGCGTACCATAAATGGTGCGTATCTCCTTTCAGCAAAAAAGCGAATCAAGACGTTCCAGCCCAAAGTTATCGGGATTACAGGAAGTTACGGCAAGACGAGTACGAAATATATTCTACATCAGATTTTGTCCCAAAAATTTAACACGCTGATGACACCCGATAGTTACAATACACCAATGGGTATCTGCAAAGTCATCCGCGGGGAACTCACCGCCGAACATGAGATATTTATTGTTGAAATGGGGGCTTACAAACGTGGCGACATCCGAGAGTTGTGTAACTTAGCATCCCCCCAAATAGGTATTCTCACGGCTGTTGGACCTCAGCATTTAGAACGATTCAAAAGCATAGAAAATATCGCCAAAACAAAATATGAGTTGATCGAATCACTCCCACCGGGCGGGCTTGCGGTCTTCAATTGCGACAATGAAATCTGCGCTGGACTCGCAGATAAACGGGAGCATGATGGCAACCCGGTGCGTCGGTACGCGACAGAACCATTTCCTGTCGCCTCGGCTTCTGAGCGTGCCGAGCTAACTGCTACAAACATTCAACACACCGACGAAGGTCTTGCTTTCACAATACACACATCTGTCGGACCTGCAGAAATTCGGACACAACTTCTGGGCAGGCATAACGTATCCAACATCCTTGCTGCAACGGCAGTTGCAATAGAATGTGGGATGCCCCTCGAGGAAATTCGGGTAGCAATCGCTAACGTTGCCCCTGTTCCACACCGCTTACAATTAACCTCCAGTGAAGGCAGCGTAACCATCATTGATGATAGTTTCAACGCGAATCCGGTCGGCGCGAAAGCCGCACTCGAAGTCCTCACTGAAATCCAAGGCGGTAAAAAGGTATTAGTGACACCCGGTATGGTAGAACTCGGCGAAAGAGAGTATGAAGAAAATAAGCGTCTCGGAGAACACGCAGCCGATGTCTGTGATTTGGTCATTTTGGTGGGTCCCAAGCGGACGACCCCAATTTTAGACGGTTTGAAAGCCGTCCAATATCCAAACCAACAAATCATTGTCGCTCTCAACCTCGAAGAAGTTAAACAACATTTAGCAACACAAGTGCAAGCCGGTGATATTGTCCTTTTTGAAAACGACCTCCCCGACACCTACAACGAGGAACAGCAGTCGGTTCTCCATCAGTAATCAGCAGTCAGCAAAGAAGGGGCGGCCACAAGGGCAGCCCCTACGATGGTTTTCGATAAAAAAATGTCAAAACACAATGTAGCCGTTGTGTAGGACCTATCAAACTCTCAATTTTCAGCAAGTGTGCAAACTGGAAAGTTGCCCTACAAAAACCTTTTCTTGATGAGTTTGTGCCTGACTTCCTGCTTCAACGTCCACTGCCTCCAAACGAGGTCTTACCGAAACTCCACAGGCGTTTTACTTCTCCTCGCAACTCGTGGCGAAGTTTAAGGGGGTTGGGTTTTCTATACAAGTCTTGACTGGGGTCGGGCTTTTGTAAAAGCCACATTGGTAATTCCAAGTCAATTTTTACGTGATATTGTAATCATACAATTTTTGATGAAAGAAGTCAACAAAAATGAATAAAAATGTAGCCCTTATATTTGGTGGATGCACACCTGAACATGAAGTCTCAATCGTAACAGCACACCAAGTCTGCATCGCCTTACAAGAAAATCATCGAGTTACTCCTATTTACGTCACGAAAAACGGCGAGTGGTTAACTGGCGATGCACTTCGCGACTTGTCTACCTTTACTGATGGAAATTTACCACATCCAACCGACTTCGACAAAGTCAGCATTGAATTTCATCCGAACCCGCAATTTGTTATTACCTCTAAACATTGGCTCGGTCAGAACGTTCAAAAAAGAACTGCTCTTCCGGTAGATGTCGTCTTTCCATCAATACACGGCATGCATGGTGAAGATGGAACGCTGCAAGGGCTACTTGAACTTATGAACCTGCCTTACGTTGGTGCGCAAGTCGTCGGCTCCGCTGTCGGTATGGATAAAATCATGATGAAGGCGATCCTCAGCGAAAATGAACTTCCAATACTTCCCTATTTATGCTGGACTCGTCATGGTTGGGAGACGCGCCGTGATGAGCTCCTCAAAAAGGTGGAAGCAACGCTTTCTTACCCACTGTTTGTCAAGCCTGCAATGAGCGGCTCAAGTATTGGTGTCAGCCATGTCAAAAATCAGGATGAACTTTGCGCCGCTGCGGAAGTTGCCGGACATTATTCGCGCAGAATTCTTGTCGAAAAAGCGGTTGAGAATCCCCTCGAAATCAACTGTGCCGTAATGGGAACGGACGATCCAACTGCCTCCGTCTGTGAGCAACCTGTGACGCAGGAAACCAACTTTCTCAGCTTTGACGATAAATATATCCATCAGAATGGAGAATCATCGGGAATGGCAGGTGCAGACAGGAAAATTCCTGCACCCATTTCAGAAGAATTGACGTTACATATACAACATCTTGCGACACATACCTTTCAGGTTTTAGATTGCGCTGGTGTAGCACGTATCGATTTCCTCGTAGATGCAAACGAGAACGTTTACGTGAATGAAATCAACACCATTCCAGGATCATATAGTTACTACTTGTGGACGCATCAAGGTATTGAGTTTCCACAACTTGTATCCGATCTCATCGACTTAGCACTTACGGCACATGCAGAGAAAAATGCGTTAACCTATACATATACAACGAACCTTCTAAGCCAAGCAGGTGCGAGTTTTGCCAAATTGAAGAAAGGCGATAAGTTAGGTTTTTAATTTATGGTCTCTCGAACTGCTCTCCATTTCATTACGAGCAGATTTCTGGTAAAGTGGCGACTGAAATAAGGTTTTTAATTATTCCTTGCGGTTCGGTCAGGTAAGTTGATGGTTTCACGTTCTTTTCCGTAGATCCGCCTGTGCCGTTGTTGCAGGCTGCTGTCTTGGGTAAACCAAAACCCATAGCTCGTAATGAAATTATGCCTTAAATGGCATAATTTGTCTTTGCTTTACATTTGGAAGGCGGATTTGAGGAATGCACGTCAAAGTCCAAACGCACGCTGTTACGCCGCAAGGTATAATTAAAATATATGTTTTACCATCTGCTATATGAGAATCTCGTTGAAGTCTTTTCGCCATTCAACATTTTTCGCTACATCAGTATCCGAGCGATTTATGCAACGGCAACATCGCTGGTTATAGCACTTGTTCTGGGACCGTTCATGATAAATCGGCTCAAACAGCTCCGGATTGGCGAACACGTACGCGAAGAGGGACCAAAAGATTACCAGAGCAAAGCAGGAACTCCAACAATGGGAGGCGTGCTTATTATCGTTTCCGTCCTGATATCGGTGGTGTTCTGGTCGCGTTTGGATCAACCGTATATCTACTTGATGATCCTAACGACACTCTGGTTCGGCGGACTCGGATTCTTAGATGATTATAGCAAATTGGTAAAACAACAATCCTTAGGACTCCGAGGCTGGCATAAGATTGGACTTCAAACAGTAGGGGCATTAGTGATTGCGGGTTATCTTTACCAGTGGGGTCCTGTACATACTGGAGATTTAACAACACGGACATCGCTGATCCTTCCTTTTTTTAAAGAGGTTCAGCCAAATTTAGGTATCCTGTTTATCCCTTTTGCTACGCTGGTCATAGTCGGTGCCTCTAATGCCGTCAATCTTACGGATGGAATGGACGGATTAGCAATTGGATGCACCCTGTTTGTTGCGGGGACCTTAGGCATAGTCGGGTACATGACAAGCCACAGCGAGATTGCAGCGTACCTGAACATCTTTCACCTACCAGTAGGAGGAGAAGTTACAACAGTTTTCTGTGCAGCGTTAGTCGGGGCAGGCTTGGGATTTTTATGGTATAATGGACATCCGGCGCAAGTCTTTATGGGAGATACTGGATCGTTGGCACTTGGTGCCACACTTGGAACAGTAGCCGTGCTTATAAAACAGGAATTTCTACTCGTGATAGTCGGTGCCATTTTCGTCGCTGAAACATTATCGGTTATCATCCAAGTCTGGTCATTCCGTACATTTGGCAAACGTGTGTTCAAAATGTCTCCTATCCACTATCACTTCCTACTCTCAGGGTGGAAAGAATCCAAAGTTGTCATCCGATTTTGGATTGTGGGGCTTATTTTGGTCTTAATAGCCTTAAGCACATTGAAACTTCGGTAATTATTTTTTTACTTATGGGGATCTTGGACTGCCCTCCATTACATTTCGGGGAGATTTTGATTTTCTCAACAGACTTTTTAAACAACGTTCAGATCCCAGAGACAGTTAGAAATTAACCGAAAAGCATCGTGAAACGAAGTGGAACGATGACCAGATTTAATAGCTTAAAAAATAAAAAATGCAATTATACGGAAAGCGGGTTACAGTTTTTGGCTTGAATCGGAGCGGGATCGCCGCGGCGAAATTACTATATTCACACGGTGCCGTTGTTACGCTTACAGACACGCGTTCTCGTGAAGCATTATCAGCAGAAATCACTACGCTCAATGAGCTCTCACAATCAAGCAAAGTGCAGACCGCTAACAGTGGTTTTTCGGACACTTGTAATCCGTTTCAAACATATTTTGGCGAGCATCCTCTGGAATGTATTACAGATACAGATTTCATAGTGGTTTCCCCGGGGGTACCGCTTGATATTCCGATCTTGTGCGAGGCGCGGTCGAGAAACCTCCCAATCCTCGCAGAATTGGAGGTTGCCGCGAGCGTATGTCCGGCAACAGTTGTCGCCATCACAGGCACGAAAGGTAAATCAACAACGACACTGCTCACAGCCGCCATACTGAAAGCCGGTGGTAGATTCCCAAACGTTCGCGTTGCTGGCAACATCGGTGTTCCATTGGCAGCGGAGGTTCAAAACCTTACAAGTCGAGATATAGTCGTTGTTGAGGCAAGTAGTTTTCAGTTGGAAAGCACCGGGACCTTTCATCCAAAGGTTAGCGTCGTACTCAATTTGTCCCGCGACCACTTGGACAGGCACAAAACAATGTCCGCCTATCGTGAGGCAAAACAGAAAATTTCCGACAACCAGACAACTGAAGACTGGATAGTTCTCAATGATTCAGATGCATCTGTCAAGGATTTCGCAGCATCAACATCGGCG
>JAPOOP010000342.1 GCA_026713385.1 Candidatus Poribacteria bacterium
CCTCGTAAAAGGTCCCACTGTTTTTGGTTATGCCCGGCGTCCCTTCCCAGTAACGGGTGGGAACCCTGGTTAGGAAACCGCACCTACCGGGCTCCGGATAAATGTTGCGGTTAATGCGATATAAACTTTTAGAAATGGTATAATATCATACAGAAATAGTTCTTTTTCTAAATTGAGTACGAGTCAACCCAAAAACTTACTCGCCGTGGTGACAATTTTTACGCCGATTGGTTTGATCCACCGGTGTTGCCCGTTCAACCAGCGAAAGAGACACTCACAACAATTTGGGCTGAAGTGAAGAAGGAGTAAAGTGAGTCTGTAAACCAACCATAGCATGGGAAAATACGAAAAAAACACTGAAAGCGTTCAGCATTCAACGATCAGCGGTTAGCAAATTCGCGAGCGCGGGGAAACGCCCAAGCAAAAACACTCGCTCCTACAAGAAACGTGTGTTACAGCAAATCGAATGTCTGTCCGCCTTCTGTCTGCCAGTTGCTGAGATCGTTCAATGGAATTGTTCGTAATCCGACTTGGGCGTTTCCTGTGTAAAAAACGTATCCGATACTGTCTTTGATGTACATACGGGGCCAGCCAACCCAGTTGTTATCAAACTGGTCAGCATTAATGCCGAGACCGGGCAGCGCAGGGTTTCTCGGATAGTATTCCCAGTTGACGAGGTCCTTTGAACGTGCAAGTCCTACCGTATCCCACCAACCGTGATGAGACCCATCTTCCGGTTTCCATGTGTTGCATCCCTCATACCACAGATACCACATATCATCGACCCGACTCAGAGATCTCGGTCGGACGTGAATCGCGTCCCAATTGTCCAACGTTTCGGGACCGAATACCGGATTTCGTTCGTCAGGCTGCCAGTTCACCAAATCATCACTATAGAGTAAATATCCTCGGTCTCCTGCTAATCCACGCTCAGGCTCCGGCGTAAATCCAGCGTAGAAAAGGAGGTAGCGATGCGGTAGTCCTTCAGCGCGAACAAGATCAAACTCGTGGGCATGCGTGGGATGTTTATAGACTGGGTTATCCGCATACTGAATGAAGGGACCCATCGGGTGGTCTGCCATGGCTAACATAAACCCTTGCCACTCTGGGAATTTCTGAGCAGAGAACATAATCGCGACGCTTCCGTCATCTGTGACCACAGCACCGCTGACATACAGATTATCATACGGCGTATCGAGATAGGAGATAATAGGTTCAAGATGCCCCTCCCACCGCTTTAGGTCTGGGCTCACAGCCACACCGATTGACCGTCTTGAAGATCCTTCCTCGTCGCCTGCCATGCCTGCCATAACGTACATGTAATATAAACCGTCGTATTTAATGATTGAACCCGGTATGACCTGCTTCTCGTAGAAAGAGCCTTTTGGACCACGGGATATGACCGGTGTGGTAATCTCTTGGAGCCACGGGAGAGTTGTCACGGTGCCGGATTGGAATTGGATGCCTGACAGCGTTTCGACACCGAGGTAGTTGTCCATCGGTTCGTAAACATCCTCCCATTCCCCCAACGGGCCTCGAATCCAACCGGTAGCGTCGTTGACCCAGAACCTGAAAAAAATTCCCTTCTTCAGGATCTTGACGTTCCACGGCGACTTTCCGATGTTATCATAAGTCTTCCAGGTTCGTGTGTCGGTCCCGGTTTCGCGGATAACCTTGAATTCGTCCGTGGAAATAGCGAGGTACGCCCTTTTGCCTAACGCTGTGCCTCCAGAGAAGAAGACTTTGACGGGTTCAATGGTTAGTTCTCCAGTCAGCACCAGATTCATTTCGTAGTTTCCGATGACGCGTCTTTCTATCACGTTTTTTGCCCTTTGAATAGGTGATCGGTTTTCGGTTATCGGTAAGCGAAGGGTAGGCACAAGACCTACCCCTACAGAGGAATCGATTTAGGTTACCTCAGTTTTCCCGTAAGTGACAGTTGGATCGATCGGATAAATCGGACGTCTTAACTTCTGATAGTCATAACTGAAAAGGTTTGGGCTGTGAACACCGGGGGTATCCACGTCCAAAATCTGGTGCGCAATTGGTGTGTAATCTGCGCGAAAATGGACAGCGGATTTGAGGGCGATGAGTTTCCGCGCCTTCGGCTCAATGCCAACGCTCCGAAGTACTTGCGCATCGTAAGGTTGGATCCGTCTTTCTGTGAGGATAATCTCAATCCCACCGACTTGGACGACAGCTGTCCTGCCCATGTTTCCAGCGGTGCCGCGCCCCATCGGACCCTTCAGGATAAACCTACCGTCAGAGAGGGTTTTAACCGACCCTGTTAGTGAGACGGGTGCTCCGTGTTGTGTGTCCGTTTTTCCACCGACATTCAACCGAACACTGTTTCCGACCCCTGCCTCAACTGCTTGGGCAACTGATTCGGAATCTGCTATTACCGCGATGACTGCGTCTTGAACGTCTGCCTCTATAAACTTCTGTAGGATCGTTGTGCCGTCACAGGGACCGCCACCCCCTGGGTTATCCGCGCCATCGGCGAGTACAA
>JAPOOP010000578.1 GCA_026713385.1 Candidatus Poribacteria bacterium
TATTTTACCAATTATGAACTGGCGACTTAAATTCTTTAATCTCATCCCAAATTTTCTAAAGCGTGTCGGCTGCCAACTCTTACGCCGATTCGGATATGACCCCGATGCATGGTTAGAAAATTTCCTTAGAGAACACAAAGGAGACTCATAAGTGAAAGGCGGAGATATTCTCATTGAATGTTTGAAAGCACAGGGAGTTTCAGCGGTTTTCGGAATGCCCGGCACCCAAAACATCCAAATCTATGATGCCCTACTGCGACGCGGCAAAGACACAATCGACCACTATCTTGTCCGTCATGAATATGCGGCAACACAGATGGCAGACGGGTTCGCTCGCGCAACGGGTGAAGTCGGTGTCGCGATCACCGTGCCTGGACCGGGTGCCAGTAACGCATCGACTGGGATATTAGAGGCGTTCACCGATTGCGCACCTGTCCTACTGATTACTGGACAGAGCGATTCCAGCCTTTACAGCAAACACCCCAGTAAAATGTTCCACGGATTGGATCAGATGCGGTTTTTTGAGTCAATCACGAAGTACTGTGCCATCGCGCACACCGTCGCTGAGATCCCTGTCGTTGTTGAAAATGCCTTTAAAGCGATGCGCACTGGGAGACCGGGACCTACTATGCTCGAATTCCCGATGGACGTGGTCACTGGGGAAGGTGATGTCAGAATCCCAACGCGTGTTGAACGTGCCGAATTATCTCCACCGGATGATGCATCGCTCAGCACTGCGGTTGACACAATTCGTAATGCCAAGATGCCCCTGATTTTTGCTGGTTCCGCTGTCTTTCATTCAAACGCCAGAAACGAGTTACGTCTCCTCGCTGAGAAACTGAACGCTCCTGTTATTGTCACCCGTAATGGAAAAGGGGTTTTATCCGAAGACCATCCGTTGGCACTGCAAATCTGCTATGGATACCTCGGACGCGAGGCACTTCAACGTGCGGATTGTTTAATCGGCATCGGACCACGTTTTACCTCCATTGATACCCGAAATTGGAGTCTCGAACTCCCTCAACCCTTCATCCAAATAGACGAAGATGCCGATGAGATCGGACTTGAATATCCGTGTGATATAGGGGTCGTCGGTGATTTGAAACTGACGTTGCAGGCACTCATTGAAGATGTTACGCCCGGTGAAAATGGATGGGACGAGACACTGGCGCAACTCCGAACAGCGTTCGATGCACAGCCCCCGCTGCCCGTGATCCATGAACTACAAGACGTACTCCCACGAGACACAATCTACGCGATTGATGTCCATGCACTCGGCTACGCTTCCTTCGCCGAATTTCCTATCTACGATCCGAGGACATTTCTCTATCCGAACATCGGGGTGGCATTAGGACATGCCTACCCTGCCGCTATCGGCGCGAAAGTAGCATATCCAGATCGTCCTGTTATCTGCTTCAGTGGGGACGGTGGGTTTTTGATGGGAGCCGTGGAAATGGCAACCGCCATGAAATATGGGATCAACGTCGTAGCGATTGTGGTAAACGATGGTGCCTTGTCAGCGATTAAGGGGTCTCAACAGAAGGGGTGTGAAGGACGCACAATCGACACAGATCTGCTCAATCCCGATTTCGTCGAATTCGCACAGTCCTTCGGGGCGTATGCCAAGCGGGTAGAGAATTTGGGAGATTTCAAGGACACTTTACGGGACGCGCTCGCCGCTGAAAAACCGGCACTCATCGAAGTCATGCTACAGGATCGGCAAGACGACATCGTCGATGTCATCGGTTGGTTGATGTCCGAACCGCTCCGAAAAACCGCTTTCTAATACTCGCCACGGGCATTCCAACCCGGATACTGTTCTTCTAACGCCTGAAGCGTTTGGGGCGTATAGTATGGATGCCCAGCAGGTGGGAACCGAAAGACTTCACGTTCTGCCGCTGTTAACGTGCCGATGAATTTCGAGAAGGTCGAATTCCGACCTTTGTCTGTGTAGTGCCGAAAGCCTTCCCAAAAGTGGTCTGCCCGTCCTAAACCGAATCCCCACGTGAAGCGTTGTCCATCTTCCCGCAGATAATCGCTTGCTGAGTGCAATGTATAGTTGTTGAAGATACAGACAGTGCCTCCTTTACAAACAAGGGGTTCGTATTTAGAGGTATCGCGTCCGTATTTCTTAGCAAGGAGTCTAAGTGGTGCCTGGTCTTCATCAACATCCTCAAGGTGTACCCAAAAACCGATTTGTCCGAATTCACGAGCACTCTCGGACTGTGGTAACAGTGAGTTGTTGCCGTTATCAATGTGCAAATTGCTTGGATCGCTATCGACACCCGGACCTTTAAACCCAGGATAGCGTGCAATCATACATCCAGCACGGTAGTGAATATGCTCCGTTTTCAGAAATTTACGTGCGAATTCCCATGCATCGTGGTCCACGATCGCACGTAATAAAGCCATTTCAGCGGGCGGGAATTCGGTCAAAGTCGCTCTACCGGGAGGCGGATCGTCTTTGACTTCTTCCCATGTCGGCAAGACGCGGCGTTGGGCGGCTTGCATCTCCGCAAGTTGTTCACCTGAATAGTAGTCGCGGACAATTAAGTAGCCTTTCGCTAAGAGTTCATCAAGTTGTGCATCGGTAAACTTCTTAGGCATGTTAACCTCCTTGGAGAAATAGAGCGAGTTTGAAAGGGAACAGATTAAAAATTTTTGCTGACGAACCTTGACAACCAAAAGAGTGACAAAGCCCGTCAGCAAAATTAAGAGCTCCCCCAGACGGACTCGAACCGCCGACACGATGGTTAACAGCCATCTGCTCTACCGACTGAGCTATGGGGGATTGTTAAA
>JAPOOP010000652.1 GCA_026713385.1 Candidatus Poribacteria bacterium
AATCGCGGTGAGCAGTGTGGGATTGCTCTCGAACCGATATTTGTCCCAATAAAAGTTGCTGATGTTTCCAGAGCGGAGTACGAATTCTCCTGTGAGATACGAGACCACACGCATCTGTTTTGCAAGTTCTGTTTTTGTCATCAATCTTCGGACTGGAGACCCCTGCATTCATGTAGGGGAGGAAAGTCCGTCCTCGTGTATTAGGCCAAAGCGTAAAAAAAACACTTGACATTTTTCGTAAATTGTGGTTTAATATATATATCACGTTGGCAGACATAACCAGCGTTGCCGCTTGGCAACGTGTCTGCCACCCACTGGTTAGGGGTTAAAGACGTGATACGTGAAATCCATGAAAAAGCGAAAACAAAAACGCACGCGCCGAGTATACAAGTATCAGCTGCGCGAACATCCAAAAAACAAACGCTTGGGCAATATGCTTGACGACCTTGGCGACGTCCACAACCACTTCTTGCGTCTTGAGAAGCGATATTACCGCATCTATGGAAAATACGCAGGTCGTTTTCGCCTGCAACCGCACTTGACGAAGTTGCTCCAACGTACCAAGCAACATTGGACATGGATCCCGCGTGATACACTTGACGAAGTGATCGTCCGTATCCACATCACGTATGACAGGTTTTTTGACGGTCTCGGTGGACTGCCGAAGTTCAAACGCAAAGATCGCTACCGTTCTGCGAAGTTCCAATCGGCGTACCTTCTTGAGGAAGGGCGTGTCAGACTGTCTTTCAAAGCGTGGAATGATGCCTCGCAATCCTTTAAGTTCCACAAGCGTTGGTTCTCGTTCCACCAGCACCGTGAATGGAAAGGAACTGTCCGCTATATCCAAATCCTTCGCGACGCAGTTGGCACATTTTGGTTGTATGTTGTAACTGATGATGCCTCGACCGAACCCTATTCTGCTACAGGTGAGAGCGTAGGAATAGACTTCGGTATGGAAACCTATCTGACACTCAGTAACGGTGAGAAGATTCAACATCCACAACCCTTGAAACAGTCCTTGGCCGAACTTCGGAAACTCAATAAAAGTCTTTCTCGTAAGGTCAAAGGTTCTCACAATTGGTGGCGTGCTGTCCGCGAACTCGCCCGTCTCTATCGGAAGATAGCCAACCAACGCAAAGACTGGCACTACAAACGGGCGACCGACCTGTGTAAAAGGTTTGATACGATTGTGACCGAGACCCTGAACCTTGACGGAATGAAACGGCTTTGGGGACGGAAAGTCTCCGATCTTGCGTTCTACCAGTTTGTTGAGATTCTGAAGTTCAAGTGTTTCAAACATAAGCGTGCGTTCCTACAAATCGGACGGTGGACACCGACAACAAAGCCTTGTTCGGAGTGCGGACATCCCAACGAAAATCTAACGCTAAAAGATAGGCAGTGGACATGCCCCGCCTGTGGTTCTCACCACGATAGAGACATCAACGCTGCGATAAACATTTTGAGGGCTGCCTTGGGTCCCTCTGTGGAGCAGATGTAAGACGTTTTCTCGAAAACGCGAACTGCTACGAAGCACAAGCCCAACCCTTTAGGTTTGGGTGCCTTGACTTTTAGCCTTCAGTGGTCAGCTTTCAGGGGTCAGTCAGAAAGTTATGGGGTCGGTAGTATTATGCGACTGCCACAGATTTCCTCTACTGAAAGCCGACTGCCATTCTTTACTAACAACCGACAACCCTTAAAAAACCTCTATATGCGCGGTATCTGTCCCCATTACTTCTCCGATAACAGCCGCCTCCGGACAATCAGCGGCATGGAGTTCCGCGATCGCCGCGTCGGCGTTCTCGGCGGGAAGTGAGAACAACAGACCGCCAGACGTTTCCGCCTCCATCAAAATATGATGCATCGCATCGCTATCGGTGTGGAAGGTAACCTTATCTGCGAGGAATGTCATGTTCGCAAGATAGGCTTGCGTGTAGGTGTCCTGTGCAACGAGTGCGGGAGCATCGGCAAAGTAAGGCACGGCATTGCTATTGATCTTGAGGCGGACATTGTTGCCCGCTGCCATCTCCGATGCGTGTCCCAACAAACCGTAACCTGTAACATCTGTACACGCGCTCGCACCGTACTTCAACATTACCGTTGATGCGGAGGCATTGAGCCGGGTCATTGCTTCGACGAGTTGCGGTAAGACAGCATCGCTGATTTTATCGAATTTCAGTCCTGTGGTGAGGATACCGATCCCGAGGTTTTTGGTAAGAATAAGCACTTCACCGGGACGCGCACCGTAGTTTTTGACGAATTTCTCCGGATGCACAATCCCCGTTACGGAGAGTCCATACATCAGTTCCGGGGCATCCACCGTATGTCCACCGACAAGTGCCGCGCCCGCCTCAATAGCCTTTTCAGTACCGCCTTGGATGATGTCGCCGAGAATGGATAAATCCAAGTCAGCTTTGGGCCAGCAGGTGATATTCAACGCCGTTTTCGGAATGCCACCCATACTGTAGACATCACTCAGTGAATTCGTCGCGGCGATCGCACCGAATGTATACGGATCATCCACGATAGGCGTGAAGTAGTCCACTGTGTTAACGAGAGCGAGTTCGTCAGAAATGCGGTAGATCCCAGCGTCATCGGAGGTTTCAGTGCCGACAAGCAGGTTCGGATCCGTGGATTTCGGAATTTTACCTAAAATATGCGCAAGCTCACCCGGAGCGAGTTTTGATGCTCACCCTGCACATTTGACGGTCGCTGTGAGTCGTATTTTCTCTTGAGTCATAATAGAAGAGATGCCTCTTTAATGGTTGTCAGTTATCGGCTGTCGGCTATCGGTAAAGACGCAAGCGTTACAGAACGCCCTCTTTCTTATTCTCACTGCGAAGCATACTGAGAGGTTTTTCGTAGAAAAACCGACCTGACTGCCGACTGCTATTTCTCTGATTGCTGACGGCTAATTGTTATTGTAGGTCCGACAAAACAGATTTCACGTACGCCACACTCCGCCCGTCTTGGTGGAACTGGTCGCCATCGCGTATACCTTCGATTGCCAGATACCCATCGTAGTTGACATCTAATAACGCCGCGATCGCGAAGCGGTAGTCGATTTCACCGTCAGGCAATGGGGCTTGGACGTAAATAGCCGTTTCCAAATCGGGGATGTGCACCCGATAGAGACTCTTGCAATGCCAATAGTTGACGTGCGACGCGAGCGCGGCGATTGCAGCTTCGCACGATTCCTCTGGCGTATCGTAAGTCCAATAGATGTTACCTAAATCGGGATTCACACCGACGTTCGATGCATCGATTAATTCTAAGAGGTGGAGTGCCGACCAACTATTATCCGCAATGGAGTTTTGATGGATTTCTATGGAGATCTCTACACCTTGATCTGCCGCGATACCGGCGACTTCGCTCACTGCTTTTGCTGTACGCTCATAATCCACTGCACTCGCGAGACGACTTGACCCTTGCGAGACGGATTCTCCGCGATACGTGCCTTTCCCATTCGGGTCGCGGGGTGGTGTGGTAACCGTGGAATTCACAACGCCCGCGCCGATATTCGCAGCGAAATTGACAGCGTTTATCATACTTTGCTTGTTAGCAGCAGCGACACGAGGATGCGCGGCACCGCCGCCGCCGCGAATCGCAACACACGGAACACCAGCATCTTCAAGCTCCGAACGGAGCGTTTTGGTTTCAGCGTCAGCGAGGTTCATCGCCGGAAGTTCAATTCCGTCGAATCCAATCGCTTTAGCATGATCCAAAAACCGTCGTCGGTCTGTCGCATCGGTGGGTAACTCGCCACCATTGTAGGGGTACGATGCACATCGTCTAAAAGCGTACGCAATCTTCATTGAATCTCTCCTTCAAAAAGGTATGCTACAGCCTGCTGAAACTGTCGAAAGAGTTGAGGATTTACAGCATCTATTGCTGCGGAAGCCTTCCGAGCATCGTTGCTATCAGAAGACTCTTGTTGAGGTGCGGTGTCATTTCCATCAGATTGAGGGTTCGCACCGCTGTCATGTTTAGATAGTTTAGCACGTTCTTCACTTTTTTGTAAAGCCGCGTCTCGGTCAGCGATCGCACCAAGGATACTACGATAATACCATGCCTGATCCTCGACACCGCCGTGAAACCGATTCCATACGGCATCCCCGATGACATCATACTCTGAGATAATGGTGCGTAGGTTGTGGAGTTTGTCGGCACATGTTACGGTGCAGACTTCGGGACTGGCGGTTCGTAACGCTTCAATCCGTTCTGTTTTACGTGCGCGCCACCGCAATGCTTTGTTCTCTGAGCACCCATCAACAATGTCGGCAATAGAGTTACCAAAGTGTTCTCGAATGTATTCGAGGGTCAGATCGGTGTCTTCGACGGTATCGTGCAGGATACCACCAATAATCATGGCATCGGGGCATCCGGCTTCCATTAAAATGAGTCCAACGGCATAAGGGTGAGTGATATAGGGCGTGCGAGTACCTTTCCGATATTGCCCTTGATGGGCTTCAGCGGCGACTTCTATTGCTTCTTCGATCTGGTTTTTCCGGGTCCCGTTCTGCGTCATGCGTCGTGTCGCGACTCCAATCGTACCTATACTGCTTGAATTTACTGTTAGAAAATACAAGACTTAAACCTTCTTAAATGATACACTATTTAACTGAACCCGTCAAGTTATTTTTGATTCACGGTAGGAGGAATCTCCAAATCCCGACTCTTGCTGACTGCCATCTAAGGAAATATTATGACAACACTTGCTATCGCTGGAATCATGCACGAATCAAATACATTTAGCGGCACCGCCACCGATGCCGCGGCATTCTCTCAAACCCATGCCGGTAATATGATAAAGGTCTGGGGAGAAGCACACCACGAAATAAGTGGGTTTATTCAAGGTGCCACACAATACGATTACACGATTTATCCGACGTTCATGGCTTCAGCAACGCCAGCAGGACGTGTGACGGACGATGTCTTCGACCGGATGACCGAGATGTTAATCCAGCACCTCAAATCCGCACCACAGCATGAAGGACTCCTTCTCGCACTGCACGGCGCGATGGTCGTCGAGAGTTATCCCGATGGCGATGGCGA
>JAPOOP010000579.1 GCA_026713385.1 Candidatus Poribacteria bacterium
CATAATCAGATAGGCTTTCATGGACTTTCCGTGACTGAATTCAGCAGTACTGATGGCGTGATAAAGGTCGGGTGCTTTCTCTGCGAGCTCACCGTGCCACGCGCTATCTAAATCATTTAACGTCCAAGAATCTTTGAATGCTGCGCCTGCTGCCTTGCTTTCTGTCGGTGCTTCAAAGGTTCGGTTGGAGTTGAAAGGTGGGTCCAGATAGATCAGATCAATCGTATCAGTGTCAAGACCGCGAAGCACATGCAAATTGTCACCTTCAAAGATGGTTCGGTTCTCGACATTCATGCTATCACCTAAGATATTATGCGGGTATGTTTAGAGGCGCGTTTGTAGAGAACGCGCCTCTGGAAGGTATAACGTTTATTAGCGTGCTTTGAGAGTACCCCACGTCACGGCGAGTTTGTCGTTGGGTTCAACTGCGAGTCCCGTGTCAGAGCTGAAGTTTTGGTTGACTTCGGCTTCGTCAAGTACACGGTTGTAAACGCTAAACTCGTCAATGATACCGGTAAACACACCAAATTCACCGTCGGCTCTACCGTCTAAGCCGATAAACATGTGAATACTTGCCCATTCATCCTCAGGGAATTGGGCGAGGTTAAGCACTCCCTCGCTCGTTTCTTCGCCATCAACGAAGTATTGAACGACACTGTCCTCTGGAATACCTACGACAGCGATGTGGTGCCACTTGTTGTCGTCAATGTTGTTACCGGCATCTTCGACATTTCCTACCCAGCCAGTGTCAAGGTTAAGGACACCATTGCGGACCCATAGGGTCTTGGGGCCTTTATCATCGGTACCAGGTCCGCCTGTTTTGGCGAAGATGACACCGGGACCGGAACTGTCGGTTTTAATCCATGCAGACCAAGTGAAATCAGCGTTAAAATCAAATTCTTCAGGACTATCAATTTCGACAAAGTTCGCATCGATACCATCAAACTCCAAAGCATCACCGATCTTGCCTGCCACTTTTTTAAGACTACCGTTGATAGTTCCACTGTAATTGCCTGTTCCGTCTTTTACCCTTTTGCCGTCAACATTATTTGCATCGAAACTCCAGTAACTGACCAATCCGTCCTCGACGATCTGGGCAGAAAGGTTCGATGCGATTAAACTGATAGCGAGAATTAGTAGCAAAAGGTTAGCCTTTTGCAGCATAATTAAATCTCCTTTGATTTATTTGTGTATGGGAAACATGCAAGCGAGGCACTAAATAGGGAATGCCTTTTATCCCTGAAAAATCTTCCTAAGAATTAAGAATGCTCCGCCAACCACAATGATGAACAAAGCAATAGAAAATAGGAAGACGAAAATCGCTTGCAAAATTTGGAAGAGAATCAGGATACACACAACAAAAATGAGTATCCCGAAAATGACGAGTAAAATCTTCCCCATACGTTAATGTGTATGTGGATATAGATCCACGTGTTACAGCTTTTCCGTAGGCGCGCTTAGGAAGCGTGCCCGGTTGCTGTCGTTCATAATCAACCCCGTGTCTTGTATGGAGGGGTTGGTTTAATAACGCGCTTTGAGCGCGCCCCAAACAGTTGGAAGTTTGCCAGTTGCTTCGACAGCGAGGATTTCATCGGGTGTACACTCGTCAGCAGTCTCGCAGATAGCCCAATTGTCAAATGAGACAATGGTCAGCGCGGGGGCACCTCTGCTTGAACCACCGTTAAGTCCGACTTGTCCGCTCTCAGGTCTGACGTTTCCAAAGTCGAGTTTACTGTCAAGAAGCCAGTCTTTGGGTTCCTCTTTGCCTTCTTCCCAGATTTTACCGGTAAACCCTTTATCGGATATCTCAGCCTTCATCCAGTACCAAGTGCCGAGTTCTATTTCTCCGAAGGGCGGTTCGGTGTCATTCTGTTTCCATGCGAGATGGTCATTAAGAAACTCCATGTTATTGAGGAAGTGATGGATCAGAAAGGCGTAACCGGAGGCATCTCCCGGATCAAGACGGAATCCGAGTCCACACCGGGCAAGGTCGCCGTCTCCCCAATCGTCAACGCGGATCATCACTAAACCGGTATGCGGTTCTGGAAAACCACCATCAAGAACGAGGTACGTGTGATCTCCAGGGGTTTCATGGGTTTGACTGATAACGCCACCTTTTTCTACCCAATCGCCATCATGGTTTTTAAATTCATATTTTCCGTCAATTTTCCCGTCTTCAAAATCGTCAAGATACAATACCTCGCCGAAGCTGGTGGAAGCCAATGCGAAAATAGCAACACACACCAGTGTGGAGAGGAGAGATTTGTGGGTTGATAAACTCTTAACAGTTTTCATTTCAACAACCTCCTTCACAGTAATTCTTTTTTTGTTTGACCTGAGGTCGGGAAAGCAATCGCCTCTGCCCAAATTTTGATACCCTTATGGCGTTGAACGGCGTTTGCCGCCATCCATATAAAGCGCGCTCCCAAACATGTAGGAGCAGGCGTCAGAGGCTAAGAAGGTTACAACATTTGCAACCTCTTCGGGTTCTGCAATCCGCCCCGCAGGGAGTTCTTGTCCGAGTTCCGCCAACAACGCTTCAACATCGCGTCCCTCACGCTCGGCTCTTACACCTTGCTGCGTGCGTGCTCGACCGGTGTTCGTCAATCCCGGACAAACGGTATTTACCAAAATGCCGTCACCTGCGACAGCATCAGAGAGCGCACGTGTAATGTTAAGAATAGTGATGTTAGCAGCCCCAGTCGGTATGTTGCCACGAGTCGGGCTTGTACCGGCTGAACCTGCAATATTGACGATGCGTCCCCATCGGTTTTCCTTCATGTAAGGAATAACCAATTGGGACATTTGTAGATAGCTGTAGGTTTTCAGTGAAAGAGCTTCATCAATCAGGTTAGGTGTCAGTTCCAAAATATCGGCATTCCGAGCGGCACCGACATTATTGACGAGGATATCGATACCACCAAAGCGATCAACTGCCTCCTGCACCACTCTCTCACAATTCGCTTGCATATTTAGATCGCCTGCGACAGCATGTCCCTCGGATCCAACCTGTTCAAGCTCCACGAGCGTTTGATTGAGTGCGTCGTGTGTTCGGGCGGCAATACAGACGTGAACGCCTTCTCGTGCGAGGGCAAGTGCACACTGCTTACCGATCCCTCGACTACCGCCAGTAACGATTGCGCGTTTGCCACTCAAGCCTAAGTCCATATATTGTGCGTCCTTTATGCTGTTTCTGGTTTCTTAATGGGTTATGGGAATCTACTGTGCTGTTTTCAACATTCCCCGTATGAGGGTGAGTTTGTCATACGGTTCGACTGCAAGGCTTGAACCGCCTTTATCGAAAACCTCCACATCGTCGATGAAGGTTTCATCTTGAGATTCTCCATCAGAATACAACTAACGAGGAGATGCCCACCTCAGTTTGGTGGACACCTCATTTGCGACACACTATGTATAGCGCACGGTTCGATACGTATCTATTGGGAGGATTTGAGTGAACCCCAAGTGGTCGCTATTTTTCCAGCGGCATCAACGGCTAACGCCCCTTCAATGCCTTCACCGAGTTTTGTTACGTCATCATCAGTGAGCGTCACGTCGAACATAACAACTTCGTCAATGATACCGTTCCACTGACAGCGTTTGCCACAACCCGGATCAGCACCAATGTAGACCTCTTCGGGGGATGCCCACGGTGGCCCTTTTGCATCTTCGGAGTTCTGTAGTTTACCGTTGACGTAGACATGGAGTTGAGATCCATCCCATGTACCGACAAGATGTATCCACTCGTTAGCCGGAAGTTCATCGCCGAGGACTTCAAGTTTCGCACCTCCGTTGGCAACACGGATGTGGAACGCTGCCTGTGTACTATTTTGGCCGTTTTCATGTGCACCCGTTCCGAGTAAAAACTGAGACCAGGTTGAACATCCAAGCCCTTTCCATATCACACATTTGCCGGTCGGGTCCTCTGCTGCGTAGACCCAAGAATGGATTGAGAACCCATCGGAGTCTTTAAAATCCAAGGCGGCTAACGTTTTATCTTCACCCTTAGTGCCGAGTTTGACCCAGGTGTCTGCCCCGTCAAATTCCAATCCACCGCCGAATTTGCCGTCCACCCATTTCAGGTCGCCGACAAATTCACCGTGGGTGTCGTTGCCGGAAAGATCTTTTACCTCTTTACCTTTACCTTCTTCAAATGTCCACATCCCCGCAATGTCTCCCTCATCAAACGCCGCGTAGCTTGCGGTTATCATCACCAAACTAAGCGTTATGACAACAATTGCAGTGAGTGTATAATTCAGATAGCGTTTTGCCAAAAGCATACTTATTTCCTCTTAGAGGACACGATTCTGTGATCGCGTCTCCCTTATTTTTTTAGACTGCCCCATGTGACAGCCAACTTCTCTTTCGCGTCTACGGCGAGAGTTGTCTCGAGACCGTCATTCATAACCGCTTGTACGTCATCTTCATCAAGGATAGTGTTGAAGATGATGAACTCGTCTATCAGACCTTCCCATTGCCTTGATTGACCCCAATCCCCAATTTGGGCAGGGTCGAGGACACCCGGATTTCCACCCCAGTCATTTTCGATATCGAGTTCGCCGTTGATGTAAAAGCGAATCTTCTTTTCTTTCGCACTGTAAGCGGTAGCGATGTGAACCCATTTATCCATTTCATCGCCCGCCAACATGTAGTTCGCAAAAGTGTCGTTCCCACCCGGATTACTGTGAATGGAAAACTCAACTTTGTTATTCGGGTGCATCTGGTAATGGATGTCTCCTGCTTTCCAACCATTGTTGTTGAAGAAGACGCGCCACTGCGCTTCGCGCCCAGTGGATTTGACCCAATGTGCGAAGGTAATTTCTTCAAATTCACCGATCCGTTTCGGAATCGCGATCCAATCGTTTTTGCCGTTCAGTTCAATTGCATCACCGATTTTGCCAGCGACGAATTTGCCACCTTCTACCTCACCGTCAAATCCGTTCCCAGAAACGTCTGCCGCATCGCCGTCGAACAGCCATGCTGCCGCAACCATATCTTCGGTGATTTCTGCGGAACTGAGCATACTACTCCCCAGTATGAGCAAGGCACTGAGGGTAACTATGATAATTCTTGGATTTAACAAGATAATCTCCTATGTGTTGTCAGAAGAACCGGTAAACCGTAGACATTCCTTGATTCTTCTGAGGCATTTCTTACTCTGCGTATAATTAAATTACGCGTATAATTAAATTAATTATAGCATAAAAAATGTGGAAATACAATCTCTTTTTAGACTGGAAATTTTAACTGAAGGATTAAACAAATCTATCCTTGTGCGGACTGGCTGCCCATTGGGCACACCACGTCTGCCATGACGTAGGACACTGCCCGCTTTCACGTTCGCGAGCAGGGCAGGCAATCACTTCGTGCCAGAGTCCCTGTAGCGAGGTGCCGGTTGGGCTGAACCGAAAGTCCACCGACCAGCGGATGATGTCGCTGTGGTTCAGAAGTGACCGATGGAATACCAGATTGTTAAAAACAAGCAGGTCGCCCTTCTTCATCTCTAAGGTGTGAATATCAGTGTCGGATGATGTGGGAGAGAGGACCGGCACGGCAAAAGTCTCGCCGGGTACACGGTGGTAAGTTTGAAGACCTGTCTTATGGCTTCCCGGTAGAAATTGTAACGGACCGTTCTCCTGTTTGACATCTACTAACGGCATCCATACAGTAAGGTGGGTATCGTTTTCGGTGTCAGGCATATACGCACTATCTTGATGCCAAGGGAGCGTTGTCAGTTTTTCGTTGGGAAGTTTCGGACGCACCCAAAAATCGCCGTTGAACTGAATATCACTGCCGATGAGCGATTCCAAGACATCCAGCACTTTCGGATGCGTTATTAGGTTGAAGAGTGCTTCGCTGAAGACAAGCGTATGCCAGCCAAAGACCTCGTTTTCTCTGCCACACGCCTTTAAGACAGCGTGCCAACGACGTTCAAAAGACAGCCCTTCATAGGTATCCGAGATGACCCCTTCTTTATAGAGTTCAGTGGCACGTGTATCGACGACTTCAGAGACGCGAGCAATTAGCGGGGCAAGATCCGACTCAGATAATGCTGATTGGGCAACAAGGTAACCCTGTTCCGCAAATTTTTCAGAATTCGTTTCCATCTTTCTTAATGAAGGACTTTTATCGCTCCCCAAGTAGTTGTTAGTTTTTGTCCCGGACGCACAGGTAGTGGGTCCATAGAGTCCTCAACAGAGATGGCTTCGTCCCAGAACGCCACTTCGTCAACAGCACCACCAAAATGGTTCTGACCGTTACGACTGCCGATCGTAAAAGGCAGCCCCTCGGTGATGTGAACAACATCGGCACCGGGCATCTCGCCTTCTAATTTTCCGTCAACGTAAGCCTTCACGGACTTACCGTCGTATGAACCGAAGATGTGATACCATTCTCCAATTTCAAGGGCGACATTGCCGACACAGCAAACGAGATTATTGCCGGGACCGGTGGAGACTTCAAAAGAGAGTGTCCCATCGGGTTCGATAAAGAAGCCATAACTCCAGTTGAGGTGAATACCCTTCTCAGCAACCGCGACCCATGAGCCGAGTTTAGTCGGCTGAATCCACGCCGACATAGACAACGCTTCGAGTTCAGAGATTGCCGGGGCATCCGGAATCTCAACATAATCAGTGCTGCCGTTAAATTCTAACGCTTCACCGAACTGTCCTGCTACTACCTTTGGGTTTCCATGAAGAATGCCATCGTTGCCATTCCCAGTCAGATCGTTTACTTCGTCTGCCTTATCAAAAGACCAGTAACCAACCAGTTCTGCATTTGCCCTAAGGTTGAAGGTGGCAGAGAGGAAAAGGATTAGACACACAATTTTTGAAAAGGGCATGGTTAAACCTCGTTTAAGCGAACGTATGGCGAGGCCGAAACCTCGCCTTTGCATGGAAAGGAGCATGAGGTGCCAAGAAGGACAAAATCTGCCTTATAGTTTGGCTCTCAGTTTATCCATTAGCCCATCCGGTGGATCGAAGGGGAGTTCAATCACTTCGTTAGTGATACCGCTATAGTAAATTCCCAAAAGCAGGTTGAACTCTGCAAGCGATTGCTCAAGATGGGTGGGATGTACCTTGCTCTCGTCGTCCAGCCAATCAAAGACAGCCTCGGTGAGATTTCCCTGTGCAGCGACATCCTGTTCTCCGTAGCTAAGTGGACCGCCCTCATAACCGTTTTCTTGCGTTGAACGTTCCCAACTACTAAACCGCCAATGCACAAAGCCTTTCGTTCCAATAACAAAGACGCGTTTATGAAAAAAGACGACAGGATCGTCGGACGCTGTTGGCGCGATGGCTGTACCGAATGCGACAGAGACATGAAGTCCGTTCTCGTACTGGACGCGCGCGCTGGCATATTGTGGAGAAGGTTGTGCTGAGTCCAAGTGTTCAGCACCAGAGATTTGTCCGAGGACTCGCACCGGACGTGAGTTGTCGATATAGGAGGACACCAACTGCAGCACATGTGGACCCTGATCGACAGGTGTGCTCCTGGCACTCGCATCGATGAACTTGATATCCCCGATGCGACCTTCTGCGACATCCTGCTTCAATTCCAGATTCTGTGGATGGAAGTTAAGTTGGGTGTTGACGACGAATTTCGTTTTCGTTTCTTTGGAAAGCCCCGAAATTTGCTTCCAGTCCTCACTTTCAACAGCAATCGGTTTTTCCACAATCGCCGCTGGCACACCAGCATCCGATGCTTGTTTCATCAACGGATAGCGGATACGCTCGTTACTACCCCGTAGCACGGGGGCAGTGACGATATGAAGGACATCGGGTTTCTCTTTTTCAAGCATTTCATCCAAGTCGGTGTAACGAGAAGATATACCGAAGTCGTCTCCGAATTTATTAAGCATTTCTGTGTTCATATCACAGATTGCGGCGAGTTTCCCATTTTTGACGAAGCGATAGGCATCTGCGTGCGCGCGTGCGCGACCCCCGCATCCTAACATCGCTGTTTTATACATAGAAAGATCTCCTTTAAACCAATAATATTTCTTCTAATATCAAGCCAAAATAGATGGATGTTAGCGGCATTCAGTTCGCCCGTAGGAGAGACAAAACACCCAAGCAAAACACCCCGATTCCGGACTTCCACTTTTACAATTTCTCTCGGAGCATATCAATCAACCCATCGGGCGGTTCAAACGGTAAATCGATAATCTGGTTCGTTACCCCGCTGTAGTAAATACCGAGGAGAAGATTGAACTCAGCGAGCGATTGCTTGAGGTGCGTCGGATGCACGTTGTTTTCATCGTCAAGCCAGTTGAAAACGGCATCTGTAAGGTTCCCCTGTGCGACGACATCCTGGTCACCATAATCGAGAGGACCGCTTTCGTAACCACCCTCTGGCGTTGCGCGTTCCCAACTGCTAAACCGCCAGTGCACGAAACCTTTTGTGCCTACAACAAAGACGCGTTTGTGGGTGTGATTCCCCATATCCGGGTCTTTAGGCACGCTCTGTCCAACACCTGTTCCGAATGCAAGAGAGACGTGAAGGCCGTTTTCATAGAGTGCCTGAGCGGCAGCGTGCATCGGGGAAGGCTGAGTGGAGTCCAAATCCTGAGCCCCAGAAACCTGTCCGAGCACCCGCACAGGACGGGAGTTGTCAATGTAGGAAGAAACGAGCTGCAACACGTGCGGTGCTTGGTCTACAGGCGTACTGCGTGCGCTTGCATCAATGAATTTGATCTCGCCGATTCTGCCTTCCGCGACATCCCGCTTCAATTCCAAGTTTTGTGGGTGGAAGTTAAGTTGTGTATTGACAACAAACTTCGTTTTTGTCTCCTCTGCTAAGCCTGCGAGTTGCTTCCAGTCCTCGCTCTCAACGGCAATCGGTTTTTCCACAATCGCCGCTGGCACACCAGCATCCAATGCTTGTTTCATCAACGAATAGCGGATACGCTTGTTGCTACCCCGTAGCACGGGTGCAGTGACGATGTGAAGGACATCGGGTTTCTCTTTTTCAAGCATCTCGTCGAGGTCAGTGTAACGTGAGGAGATGCCGAAATCCTCACCGAAACTGGTGAGCAATTCTTCATTCATATCACAGATTGCGGCGAGTTTACCACCTTTGACGAAGCGATAGGCATCTGCGTGCGCACGGGCACGTCCACCGCATCCTAACATCGCGCTTTTATACATGAAAGTTCTCCTGTAAATGTTCCGTCCGAAT
This sequence comes from Candidatus Poribacteria bacterium, assembly GCA_026713385.1. GTDB lineage: Bacteria > Poribacteria > WGA-4E > WGA-4E > WGA-3G > WGA-3G. The sequence goes on from JAPOOP010000579.1 coordinate 9,181, forward strand.
TCAGATCAGGATTTACAATTCTTTTCTCAGTGCGTCCATTAATCCATCGGGCGGTTCAAAAGGTAGATCAATAATTTCGTTTGTTATTCCGCTATAGTAAATTCCCAGAAGCAGATTGAATTCCGCAAGGGATTGCTTGAGATGCGTCGGATGCACCTTATTCTCATCATCGAGCCAGTCAAAAACGGCTTCGGTGAGGTTGCCCTGTGCGGCGATGTCCTGTTCCCCGTAGTTGAGTGGACCGCCTTCATAACCACCTTTTGGTGTTGCGCGTTCCCAGCTACTGAATCGCCAATGAACAAAGCCTTTTGTTCCAACCACAAAAACACGTTTATGCGCAACAGTACTCTCACTGTCCGATGCCAACGTCCCCATACCTGTGCCAAACGCAACAGAGACATGCAACCCGTTTTCATACAAAACGTGCCCAGCGGCATGCATGGGAGAAGGTTGTGCTGAATCTAACTGTTCTTTCCCCGCGATCTGTCCAAGTACACGTACAGGACGCGAGTTGTCGATGTAAGATGATACCAACTGGAGCACGTGCGGTGCTTGGTCTACAGGCGTGCTGCGGGCACTGGCATCGATAAATTTAATTTCACCAATACGACCTGCCGCGACATCCGCCTTTAACTCAAGGTTTTGCGGATGGAAGTTAAGTTGTGTATTGACGACAAATTTCGTTTGTGTCTCTTCTGCCAAACCTGCGATCTGTTTCCAATCCTCGCTTTCAACGGCAATTGGCTTTTCGACGATCGCTGCTGGGACACCAGCATCCGAGGCCTGTTTCATCAGTGGATACCGGATCCGTTCATTGGTGCCGCGCAGCACCGGCGCCGTAACAATGTGGAGGACATCGGGTTTCTCTTTTTCAAGCATCTCATCCAAGTCGGTGTATCGTGAAGAGATACCGAACTCGTCTCCGAATTTGTTGAGCAACTCTGTGTTCATATCACAGATTGCGGCGATTTTGCCGCCTTTGACAAAACGGTAAGCACTCGCGTGCGCACGGGCGCGACCTCCGCACCCTAAGAACGCCGTTTTATACATGAGGGGTCTCCTCTAATATTGACAATAGCACGCCAGCAGCGCACCAGAACGTGGGCGGGACGAAAGCACGGAGATCTCACCCCACAACACAGATTATTTTATAGTAAAGCTTAGAATTAAGTGAGCACCTATTCTTCAACAAACACCCGTTCGTAGTAGGGCAATTCATTGCCCGTCGCGTTAGAGAGTGCCCAAGTATTTTTCTACCTTACTATAAATTACAACTTCTCTCGGAGCATGTTCATTAACCCATCGGGCGGTTCAAACGGGAGTTCGATGATCTCGTTGGTTATTCCGCTGTAGTACATCCCTAAGATGAGGTTAAACTCAGCGAGCGATTGCTTGAGATGCGTCGGATGCACATTGTTCTCATCCTCTAACCAATCAAAAATTGCTTCGGTGAAGTTCCCCTGTGCAAGGACATCTTGTTCTCCATAATTAAGCCGACCCCCCTCATAGCCACCCGCCAACGTTGAGCGTTCCCAACTGCTGAATCGCCAATGCACAAAGCCTTTTGTGCCAGCAACAAAAACCCGTTTGTGCCTGTAGATACCCGAATCATCGGACACCTTTTCTGCCATCTCTGTTCCAAATGCGAGAGAGACGTGGACACCGTTTTCATACAAAGCATGCCCAACAGCATGCGTCGGAGACGGATGCCCAGCAGCAGAATCTAAATCCTCGCTTCCAGCGATTTGTCCGAGAACTCGCACAGGACGTGAGTTGTCGATGTATGAGGACACCAACTGTAGCACATGTCCTCCCTGCTCGGCGGTTCTACTACGTGCACTCGCATCAATAAACTTAATCTCGCCGATACGCCCTTCGGTGACATCTCTTTTTAACTCCAGATTTTTCGGGTGGAAGTCGAGTTGAGTATTGACGACAAATTTCGTTTTCGTCTCTTCTGCCAATCCTGCGATCTGTTTCCAATCCTCGCCTTCAACAGCAATCGGTTTCTCAACAATCGCCGCTGGTACATCGTGGTCGGATACCTGTTTCATCAACGGATAACGGATTCGTTTGCTGCCATTCGGAACCACGGGGCTTGTGACGATGTGAAGGACATCGGGCTTCTCTTTTTCAAGCATCTCGTCCAAGTCAGTGTAGCGTGAAGATATGCCGAATTCGTCTCCAAAATTGTTAAGTCGTTCTGCGTCCATATCGCAGATTGCGGCGAGTTTACCGCGTTTGACGAAGCGATACGCATCTGCGTGCCCACGGGCGCGACCTCCGCAGCCTAACATCGCAGTTTTATACATCGGAATGTCTCCTAATGGAGGTATCATCAATTTTGCCATTAGATTATCAGAGAGACATGTTTTTGTCAAACCTTATTAAATTCTTGAACCTCATCAAGAAAAACAATTTGATCTCTGCCTTAAAATATGCTAACATATTGCTATAAAGCACTGTTGGTGTACTAAACTGATTTTGAGAAGATGTATCTATTCTACTGTTCAATCTGTTGTTGCCATCAAGGGGAAACTCCAATGAAAAAAATGTTATCAGACTACATAAAAACAAAAGCAGACTTTGATCGATTCTGCAATCTGTTCTTAAAAAAAGAGGTGTCTCCCTTCGTTAAAGTGTACGACGCTCCAGGTCGCGATGGCGGAATTGATGCAGACTACACCGGCGTTTATAAGAGTAGGGAGGGGACCTGGATCTTCCAGTATAAATTCTTTGATCCGACAATGGATAAGGGGCGTGCCCGCAGTCAACTCATTTCCCAAATGAAAGGTGGCAAACATAAAAAGGGTGAACTCGACAAAGCCGAGGTGTTGCAGTGTGATCACTACGTTCTCATGACCAATACTTTGCTTACTGCTGGTAACAAGCGTAAAATTGAGGACATTAAAAATGAGAAAGAATACGCCTTTTCGCTAACTTGTTGGGATGCCGAAGACCTCATCGCGATGACTGATGAGTTTCCTTACCTCTTAAATTCATTCCGAGATCCCCATCTACCTGTGTTTCTTCCTTGGCAGGACATGTTCCGAGATCAAACTGCGAATAAACATCAATTGTTAAAATATGACTATGAAACCTTCGGACGAGAGGATGAAATTAGTCAATTTCAAACCTTTGTTCAAGATCCAGAGAAAAGACTATTCATAGTATACGGTAGCGGCGGCATTGGAAAAACCAAGCTCGCTATTGAATTTGCAAAGACAGTTGAACGCGACCACACAGATTATGAGCCCCTCTTTGTTCAGATAGCTGGAGACAGCTTTGAAAGTGCCTTAGCAGACATCCCACCCAACAGGAAGTACCTCTTTTTTGTCGATGATGCACATGACTTTATTGACCACCTTGGTGGCATCAGTATAATTCTGAACAGTTCTGGCTACAGCGAGTCCAAAGCAGTCCTCATAACGCGGAAGCCGTTTAAAGCATCTTTGGAGGGTTGCTTCCTAACTGCTTTACCAGATGCGGCGATGGATGAACTTGAAATCCAGAAACTATCTCTGGAAGAAACGAAGGAATTCATCCGCACGTACACGCGTATACCCGACGGTTCGCTTTTGACAGGATTAGCACAGATTGGACGAGATACACCGCTGATTGCTGCTATGGTGATAGATTCCCTCAATAAAGGGCACGATTTGAGGGATTTAACAACAAAGGATAAATTGGTTGAACTTACGTTTGAATCCTATCTAAATGATATCTTCAGCAAACATCTGCCAAGATCCGACAAGCGGCACCGAAAATTGCTGGACTGGCTTAGCGGGATTGCATCCATTGACACAGAAGACAACCAAATACGCGATAAATTGGCTAAAATCTTAAAAGTGGAGCCTTATGAGATAGAGCAATACCGTGATGATCTGCGAGCATACGGCTTGCTTCTTCAGTTTGGGCGAAAACAGCGTGTCTTTCCCGGTGTGCTCAGTGATTATATTTTACGGAAAGCGTGTTTTCTCTCCGATGGGAGACCGTCTTCTTTCCACAAAAGTCTGTTGGATGATTTTTTGCCTCTTCTTCCCATCAAAGTAGTGATCAATCTTGCTCGCGTGGAAAATATAACTGGTGAAAAAAGTCTCCTTGATGAGCATGTCGCTTCTCTTAAAATTCAAGCACAGGAAGGTGATAATGCTGTTCGAGAGGATATCCTTGACCAGATGGAAGGTATCAGTTACTTTCGTCCGGATGATGCGACTCAAATTTTCAATATTATCTTGGATAATCCTAAAGAGGACTCTGTAAAGCACTATACGGGGTGGACATCCACACGGACCCATCAAGACGTGGTAAAGAAGATTGCCAAAGAAGCACAGAGGACAGTCAATACGCTCTCTGGATTTATGAAAACGTTGGAAATAGTCCACAAACTCCTTCTGATGGATGATTTGGATCTTCCAAATCACGACTCGCCGCAAGAATTATTGAAAAGGATGACAGGTTTCCAAACGAGCAAACCCAGCGTATTCCAAATTAAGGTGCTTGAAGAGTTTGAGGTATGGGAAAAGGAAGATAAACCTGAACTAAGTTTGGCTCTACTCAACGCGCTTGACTCACTTCTCGTGTTGGACTTCAGTGAAACTGTCAGTGAAGGTAGTTCTTTAAATTTCCGCTGGCACCATTTAGAATACACATCTGAATTAACCGACCTTAGATCGAAGGCGATTGACTTAATTGAGCATTGCCTAAGAACCTCTCAATACAGTGTCGCCAGAGTGGAAGCGATAGACTCTATTAATCGAGCGATAAATCCTTTGGAAATTACATCTCGGCGAAAAATGTCAAAACACGACCAGGATCTATTACAAGAAGAACAAGCGCGACTCTTCAACATATTAGCGAATCGGATCTCAGAAGAGTCCGATTTTACTGTTCTTAATGCAATGGATCAGTGTCTCCGGGGATATGCAGAAAACAGATATGTGAATGAATTTCCAAAAGAACGGGCAGCGGAATTACGTGCGAAATTCCACGAACATGAAAATTACGAAAGGTACTGCTTCTATCGCCAATTTACTGGAAAATTCCCTGACTCGGATCTGAGTGAAAGTCGTGAAAAAAACCAAGCATTCTTGAGAAAATATATTCAGAAATACACACCCGCACAACTCTCAAAATTAATGCAGGAATGTATACAGATTGCCGAAGAAGGAAAGGAGTACCGCAGTTCCAGAGACAGCATCTGGGCAGAAAAAGGGTGGGATCCGGGAACTGCGACATCGCTGCTTCTGTCCATCGGTGAACTCGACCCTACCTATGGTTCTGATCTACTGGACTCCATTGTTGAGTGGCAGACAGAAAAATCGCATTGTGCCTCTGGACTGCTCAGCGGTATTCGCCACGTCGACAAAGGTAAAGCGAGTGAGGCAACTCACAGTCTCTTGAATCGGGACACCATCTTTGGTAAACGCATTGTTGCAAGGAGCTATTTATCGAGAAGTGAGACGGACGGATGCATTGCAAAAGAATATCTGTCCATTTTAGATCACTTGTCTAAAACCCGAGACGCGCAATTGCGGGTGTATATAGCCGAAAGTCTGCCGAATTTCTATGCTGTGAATGCGAACACTGTCCTTGAGATTTTGGTAAAACTATCAAGTGATGAATCACCTATTGTTACGGGGCAGGTCCTCCACACGCTCACCCGCCAAGAACTTAAATTCTCACCACAAAACCATTTGGAAAGATACAAGCAGGTAATGCTTAATTGTGTGCATTTAGAACGCATTGATTATGATGCTGAACAAGCACTTGGCGTTATCTTCAGGTATGATCCGATCTGGGTTATAGAATTTTTTGAGAAGCGAATTGCTTATAAAGAGAGGGTATCCAATCGCTCTGAAAAGTTCGAGTATAATACTGAATCGTTTAAGTATGATGCTGTTCCGCATCGTCCGCATTATCTGTTTGAGGATATAGATTGGAACGATCAAAACGCATTCGCAGCTTTGAGGCGTGTGAGAGATTGGGTGCTTACGTCTTCAAACCTCCTGAGATTTGAGGCACCCAACTTGCTTACATCTATGGTAGCTGGGAACGATCCACGCAGTGACGAAATTAAAATCAATGACGCAATGCAGAAACTCTTTGAGGAGTGGATAGATTCAGAAGATTTGGAATTAATGCGGGAGGCTGCTTATCTGATCAGGGGATTCGACGCAAACACCGTTTTTTATTTCGTTGTGGAGTCGCTTGTCATAAAAAGCGAGGGCGATAGGCAAGTAGAAGGTGAAATAACCGCTGCGCTTTCTTCGGGGGTTTACTCAAGAAGCATTGGTGATCCTGCACCCCATCTCGAGAAGCGTATTAAAGACCTCAAAGCACTCCGAGACGGAACACAGTCACCGATTGTTGTGAAATTTGCCGCAGATCTTATAGAAATGACAGAGCAAGATATTGAGCGGCAATTACAAGAAGATGAAGAGTTTCTTGAAGGAGAAGAATGGTAAATCTAACGAATGAAGCCGGTCTCCTTCAGAAAATTAAGGAACTTGCTGCAAACGGAAAAATTCACAGTTCTGTAGGGCTAACAGAACAAGCTGCTGAAACTAAAATTCAGAAGTTGCTTCCAACAACCCATCAACGAATCAATGCTGTAAGGTTTTACCTAGATCTGATGGAAAACATGAACTATGCTCCCTATCTAGGAGGTCAGTCCTCTTTGTTTGAAGATCAAAGACTGCTGATTGACTTCTCGGATAGCGACTTTCAAGTTCAAATCAATCTATTAAACTCCGGTCCTTTCCCGTTAGTTGTTTTCATTGTTCTGAACGGTTTCTTTTCAAACCTGGTGAGTTTGGAGGACTGTATAGCAAAAATCATCAACATTGTTTATAACTTAACCCCGTACAATAAACGCTATTCTGGCTTTCATATACGTCAAAGACTTAAAGGTAAAATATCGAGGGGAGACTTAACCCGCCATTTACGTGTTTTCCACGCGGTGTACCGAAAAGATAAAAGTGACGTTGAGGACAAAAAGGGGTCCACTTTCAATATTGCGAAGGAAATCAGGAACCAATTAACACATGATGATATAACAGATATAGTTGACTTTCCATCTGCAATTAACCTATCAGGTTCGGCAGTGAACTCGGATCTCAAGTTGCGTTTCCGCCATTCATTTTTTCCTGATGGTACTGCTTCCGCTGACATCGAAATAATTGCCTTCTGCAACAGCGTATTTAAGGAAACAATAGGTTTCGTAGATGAGTGCTATAGACTAATTCACGGCAAACTCCAGCATAGTGGTGTTCTCCCGGTTTTATGATCCCCCAATTTCCGTAATCGCTGTTACGAGGAGATATAAACTTTCTCGCCACTCTTCGCACTGTCGTAAAACGCATCCAAGATTTGCATAAAAGTATACGCATCCGGTGCTGAGATATCTGGCGCGACTTCTCCTGCTATCGCCATGGCGAAGTGATTGAGTTCATAGTAAAAGACGTGGACCTCTTCAGGAAGTTCACCATGATCGATGTCGAGTGGCTCATCAACGGTTTCTCGGACGAATTCGCCATCTTTAAATCGTGCTATGCCGCCGTTCGTGATTGCGCCGGTGGTGCCGTAAAGTTCAACGACACTGGCGGAGTCGGAGTGACTCATCCGAGAACAATCGATCTGGATGGTTTTGCCACCCTCACATCCGAGAATGCCGGTAAAATAGTCCTCTGCTGCTCCTTCTGGTCCATCATATTGAGGATAAAGCACGTGCTTCGCAGCGAATGCCCACATCGGTTTCGGGCATCCCATCCACCACCAAGTGAGATTGAGTTCGTGCGAGTAGTGTTGCCCTAACGAACCACCCTTCTGCCCGTAGACGTGTAGCCATCGACTGTTAACATCGAAGTCCGGGATGGCGTTGTATTTCCCGAAGATGCGAGCGTGATACAGGTCACCGATCGCTCCGTTCAGCACGGCTCTCCGAATCTTTCGGTTGTTCGGAAAGTGACGCATAAAGTAGCAGAATTGGAGCGTTTTGCCCGCTCGTTGTGCCGCTGCTTCCATCTCTAAGATTTCGGGTGCACGGATTGCGTGCGGTTTTTGCACTAAGACGTGCTTACCAGCACTGAGCGTATCCAGAACTTGTTGTAGCCTGCCATCTGGAGAGGTCGCGAGATAGACGGCTTCAACGTCGGGGTTGTCGAGGAGTTCGCGATAGTCAGTGTAGCGATGTGGTACTGCATTGTCATCACCTGCTTGTTCGCGACGGGTTGGATCACGTTCCGCGATAGCGATAACATTTAGTCGAGAAGTCGCATTGGCAGCTTCGATAGCTCGACA
>JAPOOP010000542.1 GCA_026713385.1 Candidatus Poribacteria bacterium
CTCGTCTAAAATTTCAAGTGTAACCTGACTGTGTGCCGACAAACCGTCAACATTCAGTGCCACTGTGCAAGGCTGTCCTTCAAGAGCGATAGGTGCGGAAATCACGTGGCGGGGTTGTTCTGTTTTCCGACTCATGTTTGCCGCTTGGAAATAGCCGAGTCGATCCCGTTTCCACGTTGCGATCCGGACCCCGTTACTCAACTGCTCCGGCCAGGGAGCATACCAGAAAAGTGTCTCATCGCCAACATTCTCAAAGCCTTGTCCCTGCATAAGAGCGGCGTGTTTAAAATTCATCGGTGTTGGTAGGTGTTCAAAGTCGTCTTCTGCCGCTTCTACCATCTGAAAATCCGGAATCGGTTCGCGATAGTGCAGCGCGTCGTTGCTGACAACCAAACCGATATCCATAGTCACGTGCCGACGATCGTTATTTTTCGGTCCGTGCCACTGCCCATAGAAACCGAGAATCACATTCCCACGATTCCATAATGCCGCACCGAGATGGACCTGTTCCCCTTGGTGTGCCCCGGACACTATAGGTCTTGGTGGGATATTGCCCCTCCTGAACCCTAAGCACGATGCCTCGATCCAATGTTCGAAATCGTAGGACGCATACATCACCATCTGCCGTGTAGGACCGATGTGGCTTCCACCGTGGGCACTCAGATAGTAGCATCCATTGAATTTCGTAACACCGGACATCTCGCAGGAGGGTGGATTCGGGTGCCGTTCAGTTTCGTGCCATTGAAGCCCGTCTTCACTAAACATGACTGCGAATTTTGGCGAATATTTGGACGTTTCAATAATGGCTTTGAACCGACGTGTCGGATCAGGATCGTCTGGCTCATAATACACCACACACGCCTGAATGTGATATTGTCCACCTTGTATATCGATGAGGTTGTTTCGGGTGGAGCCGTTGTATGCTACCAGTCCGAGTTCCGGTTTCTCCCAGTTGTATCCATCACGGCTTTTTGCGAAACACACGCGTTGATGCCAACTATCGTCATCTCCGTGTCCGAGATACCACATCCAGAGTTCGTCGCCGACGCGGTGAACAGATCCGTAGTAGATGACGCAAGCACTGTCTGGCGCACCGGGCGGACCGGGATGCACCACAATTCGGGTCCGATCGACCCCGGCTCTGTAAGGCACAAGTTGTAAATGGACCCCGTGTTGAAACGGGATACTGTGGTCATCAAAAGGGAACAGCACTATCTGATCGGTGCTGACGTGTTCAGGACTGTTTTTGATAATCATGTTGTAGGTATCGGTTATCAGTTCTTAGTTATCAGTTAAAGAGGATCCAAGACACTTTAAGCGTTTCATTTTTGCCAAAAACTATTCCTTTGAGAGTGCAGTGTAGATGAGAGGCTTAAGGGTTTGACTCAGTTCGGAAAACGGGATATGCTGTGCAAGGATGACCACCACCAATTCGTCTCGTGGTGAAATCCAGAATTCGGTGCTTGCCCCACCGATCCAGCCATATTCATCGACTTGGGAAGCAGGTACCCAGTCCGTTTGTTCGACACGAACCGAGACACCCAATCCGAAACCGAGTCCAGCGTAACGTTCATCCGGTTTTTTATCGAGTGGTATCAAAAACTCTGGTAAATGATTGCGCGTCATCAATTCGACAGATTCCGATTTCATCAACCGTTTTCCGTCAAGTGCACCTCTGCTTAAGAGCATCAGACAAAATCGAGTAAAATCAGCAGCGGTAGAGACCAATCCACCACCGGCAGATAGGAATTTTGGTTTCTGTATAAAACTATTTTTGGATACACGCCCCGTCCCGCCCTCTGGGGCATCAATGGTTTGCAGACTTCCTCCCGGTTTTGGACCGGACATGCTCGCGAAACGGTCTATGTTCTCCATCGGCACATAAAATCCGGTATCATGCATACCCAACGGTTGGAAGATCCGATCGGCTAAAAACGCATCAAAAGACTGACCGGAAGCCACTTCAATTAATCTTCCCAAGACATCTGCAGCGATGCTATAGTGCCATTTTGTTCCGGGTTGGTACAACAACGGAATCCTACCAAGCCTCTCAACCATCTCCTGTAGGTCGCACTCATGCAGACGATGTAGACCTGCCTCGCGGTAGCATTTATCAACTGCTGTTTGCCCTGCCATGTATCGGGCGGCACCGGGCAGTCCGGCGGTGTGACGCATCAGGTCGCGGACGGTCATATCCCGATCTGCTTCAACCAGCGTAAGTGATTCTCTATCTGCATCCGCTGCTACTTTCAACCCTCCTAATTCGGGAAGGTACGTCGAAGCCGAGGCATCCAACTGCAGTTTTCCTTCCTCACAGAGCATCATTACTGCTGCTGCTGCGATCGGTTTGGTCATTGAATAGATGGGGAAGATAGTATCTCTTTGCATCGGCTTATTCGCTTTAATGTCCATCATGCCGAATGCCTCGAAGTGTGCCACTTTACCGCGCCGTGCTACAACCGTGACCGAACCCGCGAGTCGTTCTTCGTCAATAAACTTTTGTGAAGTTGTGGAGATGTACGCAAGCCGTTTCGCTGAGAGTCCCACCTCGTGCGGTGCGGCGGTTAGATTGGGAGTTAATTCTGCGGTGTTCATAATGACGTTCTTCTTTTTCAGGAGAGTTTTGGGTGCTAAGGATTTAGGAATTTCTGCCGTTAAGGATACCACAAAAGTAATAGAATGTCACATTTTTTGGGCAATGTGCATTGGTAGGCTACACAAGTGAGTTCAGGATTGGGAGTAAGGTACGTATGGTTGGGACATCTCGAAATGTGAAACCGAACTGTGAGAAATACGCAGATGCGGCGAGTGCCTCCGCGATAAGTGGGTTTTTTTCCAACTCTTTTGAGACACCGAGGATAAGGGATACATCCCTCTGTTCGGCAAGCGTGCTGAGTCGCGCGATGAGATGTCCTTGGTGCCACGGATGAAATAACTCGATGGAGGTCTCTATGCCGCTTTTGTGAACGAGTTGATAGTCTGGGAAGCAGTAGAGATCGCCCGGTAACGGGATGAACTGACTTCCGGGACGGATCTGCCAATCGTCGGTTTTGTTGCGAAGCATTGTCTGAAAGAGTTGGATGTCTTCAGGAATATAGGCGAGGAACTGTTGTGCAATCGGTTTAATCCCGCACGATTCGTCAAGGAATAACTGATAACGTTGTTTATTCCTAAATTGAACTTCCGCAGTGAGTTCCCATCTGGGTTGATGCAGCACGGCAATGAAGAAATTCGCCAGATTCATACCGTACCGTTTTGTTTTGTAAAAGAGATTGAGCGGTCCATCCACCGTAATTTGATAGAGTTCTTCTTCTTTCCGAATTGTGGAGAGAAGTTGGTTGAATCTGAGATACTTGAACAGTTGACGGAGTTCGGCTGTCATGGAGTCGGCGAGTTTTAGTGTGAGACTATTGCTATGGAGAAGCACCCCTTGGACCTGTGCCGTGTTGTAGCGGTGGAGCAAGTGTTCAGCAGAAAGTGTCTTGAATGCCAAAATCGGTTGATGACTCGGTAGATCCTCGTAAAGCTTGGCAGTGAGGTCCTCCATCTCTGTCGGAACAGCTTCTGATCGCGGTTCCTCTGTCATCGTCCCAAACATTTTACATTGTCCCGCAAGCCCGTACGCGGCTTGCGCATAATCCGCGTAATTCTCGAACTGTTCTTGTGAAAGCAGGCGACTCGTCTCCGTGAAGAATTTTTGTCGAAATGCGATCAGTTCTTCGTTGGGTGTCGTATCGAACTCTGTCCGGTCTAACAAAAGTTTTTCGAGTCCGCGTTTGATTATAGGTGCTCCCGGTGTGCTATCAATTATGTGTTTGCTGGTTTCCAAGAGGGTCGCGCGTGGCTTATCTAACGATTCTTCAAAAACGGCAATTAATTGCTCGGCGATTGCCAATAACGTTGTATCGGTAGGCTTTACAAATTGTGGATGGATTTGTCCGTTCTGAGTTTTGTAGCGGAGTAGGTCTTTGGTGAGCATTTTTTAATTATCCCTTGCGGTTCGGTTAGCAGAATTCTCCGAAGAACGTTCCACCCCGTATATCCAACACGCTTGTTGGTTACACTTAACTTTAACTTTGAAACGCATCAAAAACCTTCGTAGAACCGTAGCCCGTCTGGAACAATGCGCGGAGGTCAATCATTTAAAAATTGGTGTCCTGTTAGAAGGCTGGTAGGCGTCGTGTTGTCTACGCCGCTTGTTGACATAGTGTTCGCCGGTCTGTTTGGAGATGAGTTCGTAGAGGACTGCCTGTTTGCCTTCCTGTTTGCGGAGGATGCGTCCTAACCGTTGAACGTGTTCTCGGACGCTGCCACTTCCAGAGACGATGATACCGACATTCGCTTCCGGGACATCTACGCCTTCGTTTAGAACTTTAGAAGTGACAAGGATGGAATAGGTGCCATCGCGAAACTTGTTCAAAAAATCATTCCGTTCCTTGAGTTTTGTCTGATGTGTTAGCACCGGCAGAAAGAAACGCTTGCCGAGTTGATACGCCGTATCATTGTCCTGTGTAAAAATGAGGATCCGATCACCGCGGTGCCTCTGAATGAGTTTCCACACCCACTCTTGCTTTGTGGTTGAGGCAAAACTGAGCTGCTTCTGGGCGAGATACGCTTTAAAAGCAGTGCGTCCTTCATCTGTTTGAGAGGCTTTCCAGAGAAAATGGTGCCAGCCGCGCGGTGTCCCCATATTAATGCGTTCCTGTTTAAGGAAGTTTAAATAGGCGCGACGGGCTTCTTCGTACCGAACCCGCTCTGTGTCTTCCATTTCAACTGCTATGGTAACAACCCGGTACTCAGAGAGTGTTTTCCCAGAGAGTTCTTGTACCTTCGCCTCATAACACGGTTCACCAACAAGCGTATAAAGCCGACTTTCCTTTCCATCGGTACGCTCTGGTGTGGCTGTCAACCCCAGTCGAAAAGGGGCAATACTGCTGATTGCCGCGTATTGATACTGATCACTCGGTAGGTGGTGACATTCGTCGAAAATGGCGAAGCCGAACCGGTTTCCGTAGTATGGTGCATGCATGACGGCGGATTGATACGTCGTCACAGTGAGATCTTTCAGTTCGTGATAGCCACCGCCATAAAGTCCTACCTCTTGCCCAAAGTGTTCCTTCAACACGGTGTACCATTGGTTCATTAAGTCGATTGTCGGCACATGCACAAGTGTGGGTCGCTGCGTGTCCGCGATAAGCAATATCGCGATAAAAGTTTTGCCGGCACCAGTAGGGAGACTCACTACGCCACGTTTACCGTTGGCGTGCCATGCGTCTATCGCTTCGGTCTGGTAAGAATAGGGGGACATCGTTTTTTCGTGTGTGAAGGATTTGACTGTAAACTCTCGCGCTGTGTCCTGATACGCGATGTCGTGCGCCCGCAGCTGCGAAACGATATGCCGGTAGCGATAGGCGGGTGCACGGAAGGTGAGGGTGCGTTCATCCCAGCGAATGTCTGGCAATCGTGTTTGAAGTGTCTCTGGGATGTTCTGTAAGATGAGGGTGCCTTTATCAAAGTTTATTTTGAGTGGCGAGGACATAATGTTTCTCAACGTTTTAAATTCGGGTTTCCGTCAGTTACTGATGCCTCTATTATACCGAAATTACACAGGCGTTCAAGCCTTTTTCAGGGTCATTCAATTTTAAGGTTTCTCACTTTATGAGATTAACTGCGAGTATAGGTTTTGCTGCGAAAAGTTGGAGTGCGTCGGTGATTTTTGTATGTCCTGTGAATCGTAAAACAGAGAGTGCGGTGTTTCGCATCGCTGCCATAACTTGAGGGATAACACCGGTTCGGACGCATGAGGCATCCTCTCGAAAGACGGCATCACGGATCCAATGGAGTTTATTCTCAATCGTCCAATGCTCTCTTCGGAGTTTGAGCAAGTCAGCGGCTGAGGCACGTTCGGGGGTCAGACTCGTGATACCATACTGCACGTGGCACTTGACCTGTCGCGTGTTTTTCTGCTGC
>JAPOOP010000621.1 GCA_026713385.1 Candidatus Poribacteria bacterium
ACTCAAAGCGGTGAAGGTCTCGAAATCGGAAATCGATGCCCAAGTTAAACGGGTTGCCGAGATCTTGCAAATATCTGATATGCTCGATCGAAAGCCGGGTGTCCTCAGCGGTGGCGAGATGCAACGCGTCGCACTCGGACGCGCGATGGTGCGCCAACCAAAGGTGTATCTCCTTGATGAACCTATGGCGAATTTAGATGCGAAGATCCGCGTTGACACCCGCGCCGAGATTAAACGACTCCAGCACGAAATCGGCGCGACGACCATCTTTGTAACGCATGATCAGGTTGAAGCCATGTCCCTCGCCGATAGGATTGCTGTTATCCACCAAGGATTACTGCAGCAGATTGGCACACCGCATGAAATCTACAATAAGCCGGAAAGCCTCTTTGTGGCGGGATTTATGGGGATGCCCACGATGAATGTCCTTGATGCAGAAGTCACCCTGCAGGAAGGGGAATCCGTTCTACAGTTACTGCACACCGATGTCTGTTTTCGCCTCTCTCCAGAGCGCCAAGCGCGTATCACGTCAGACGCGGTAAAAAACGGCTTGGTGTTCGGCATTCGTCCTGAACATATCACAGCGGAGCATCAGTCGAATGGACAACAAATTCCCGCTGAGGTGCATCTCGTTGAGCCGCTCGGTCCGGTAAATATCCTTGACCTCCGGCTCGGTACGCATTCAGAGACCCAGGAACCGATTCTGCTTCGAGTCAGGACACATCCCGCGTTTCGGGTTACGGCTGAGGATACTATCTGGTTAAATTTTGACGAAGCGGAAATGCATCTCTTTGACCGAGAAACAGAACAAGCTGTCTGGGGAAAGTAGTTGTCAACGCGGGTGCCATGTCTATAAAAAAAGGTGTATTCCATCTATCGCACCCCGTAGGGGCGCTATTGCTTCGCAGTGAGAATAAACAACTGGCAACTTGCGTAAAAAAATAAAGATGCAGGAAAAGATAAATGGAAGGAGAAAATTTAATGAAAATACCCTGTCGTTTAGCGGCTTTCGATTTGGATGGAACACTCCTCAATAGTGAACACACATTGTCACCAAAAAACCGAGACGCGCTTCGGGAGCTTGCCGCAAAAGATATTCTTGTGGTATTGATCTCCGGCAGGATGCACCGCTCTATCAAACCTGTCAGCGATCAGATCGGGCTCGAAAACCCGATTATCTCTTACAATGGCGGGATGGTACAACACGCGACGACAAATGAGGTGTATCATCATACACCGGTTCCAGCGGATTATGCCATGGCGGTCGTCAATGACTGCATTGAGCAGAATTTACATCTCAACTTCTGTTTGAATGACGAACTTTACGTCGCTGAACGCAACGCATGGAGCGATCTCTACGAGGCAAGAACAGGCGTTCCTGCTACAGCTGTAGGCGACCTACGCGAATTAGCCGGAGAAACACCCACAAAGTTACTTATCATCCACACACCCGAAAAATTAAAACCGCTCTTAGACAATTTTCAAACCAATTATGCGGAGAAGCTTTACGTCACGCAGACCCAAGCAGAATATATTGAGTTTATGAATCCAGAGGTCGCTAAGGGACGCGCACTAACAGCCCTCGCCAATCGATTTGATATTCCGATGGAGACAGTTATTGCTTTCGGTGATAGTTACAATGATGAAAGTTTACTCATGACAGCGGGTTTCGGCATAGCGATGGCAAATGCAGTGCCACCAATCCGTGCGTGTGCCGACCATATTACGACGACGAATGACGATGACGGAGTCGCAAAAGCCATTTGGGAATTGATTCTCTGATGCGTTAGATGATGTTCCCTCAAGTTTGCTCTCCTGACGGGTGACCCTTTGTTGACGGTTATTGTCTCGGATTGAGGTCGTGAAACTTTTTGTAAGGAATATCCGCAACGAGTACGTAAGAATTGCCTTCCTGTTTCAACGACATCTGAACGGAGTTAACGGAAAACTCGAAATACTTTGCCAGCACTTCTGCTAACTCATGATGCAACCTGGTCATAAAACGGTCGTCAACGTCGAGTCTGTCTTGTGTAATGACAAGTTTCAGGCGCTGCTTAGCGATGCTACTCGACTTCCGCTTGCGTCCGAATAATTGTTTTATACTAATGTTCATAAGAAGACTCCTTATCTATTTCTGGTGAACCAATTGACAATATTTGAGAGAAAGCCCTTCTCCTCTAAGTCAGGTATCGGGATGCGTTGCCCGGTGAGCCGGCGCGCAATACGCATATAAGCTTGCGATCCCGGGGAAGCGTCTTCGTACACTAAAGGTATCCCGCGATTCGTGGAAGTAATCACACCACTATCTTCAGGAACAATACCGATCAGGTCGATATTGAGGATATCGAGTACATCGGCTTGGTCCATCATGCTACCATTCCCTACGAGTTGTGGCGAGAATCGATTTAGGATGAGGTTGATCGGTTCAATTCCTGCATGTTGCAACAACCCTATAATCCTGTCGGCATCCCGAATTGCGGAGACATCGGGTGTCGTGACGACGATGGCTTCATCAGCCCCTGCGGAAGCATTGCTGAACCCGCGTTCAATGCCGGCAGGCGAGTCAACCAACACGAAATCGTGGGTCGTCCGTAACTTGGCGCAAATTGCTTTCATCTGCTCCGGTTGGATGTCGTCCTTGTTGTTTTTCTGCGATGCTGCCAGGAGCGTCAGTCCATCGACACGTCGATCTTTCACAAGGGCTTTGCTGAGTTCGCATTGCTTATCAATGACATCCATTGAGGTGTAGACAATCCGACTCTCAAGCCCCATCACTATATCGAGGTTCCGAAGCCCAACATCTGCGTCAACAACCACTGCTGTTTTGCCAAGAAGTGCGAGTGCTGTTCCTAAATTGGCAGTAGAGGTTGTTTTTCCAACGCCCCCTTTTCCTGATGTCACTACGATTACTTTTCCCATAACCCGAACCTCCTATGTTAAAATTTAACAAATTTTTCAACAATAATTACATCTTCTACCCCGATGCGCGCAATTTCTGGATACCCTCGGGATTTTTGGTTGATGGGTCGGCGACTTATGAAGTTACCGATTTGGAGTTGTACAGGCACTAAATCCATTGCAATGACCACAGCCGAAAGCCTGCCGTTTATACCGGCGTGCGCGTTCCCGCGTAACGCGCCAAGGACGACGATATCTCCACCGGCTCGGACTTCCGCACCCGAATTAACATCGCCATAGATAATGAGGCTCCCTTGGGGGAAATTTTCTGTCTGTCCCGAGCGAATTGTGTACGGTATAATCCTTGAAGGTTCACTCTCACGATTGTTCGATGTGTCCATTGCTTGCGCAATTGCGTGCGTCGTTGGCGCGGCGGCGATAGGCGGAGGCACCTGTTCATCCAGTGCTTCAATACTCCGGACTGTCAGATTGTACGTCTCCTGAAGTTTGGATTTTAAATATGCCGCTTCCTCCTTTTTCAAGGTTGGACACTTCAGGTCAATCTGCACAGATGCCCCAATTAAGGGTTGATTCATCCGAGAGATTTCCTGTTGAATCGCCTCTTCAACTTCCTCGATGGATAGATGGGGCCTGATAATCAGGTGCAAGCCATCCCTATACGCTCTGAGAGCCACAATAGAGTTTGCCATTTTGCTACTTTCGTCTCAGTTTCGACCTTATCGAGAGTGTTTCTCGGTAGGCGAGATTTTGGTCGCTATTTTCTGTTTAGGCTAAATCCTTTCTAACTGAGCTAAAACATAAGGTCCTTCAGGAATCACTGCAATTTGAGCATCCGCACCGTATCGGGTCAGGATTTCTTCGATACCTTCCTGCGCGCTTTTCAAAGGATGCACGAACAACTTTACACGTTGATGATAGGGGATCCCATCAGTGTAGAAATAGATATCTGCCTTCCGGGCAACCTTTGCCAGCTCTTCTAATTGCCACTGATCAATGACAAAGTTTGCTGGGTTGTATAGCCCTTGCACAAATGCAGTTAAATCATCGGTCTTGAAAATCAGGTCTGTAAATGGCTTGCTACCGATACCTTCGCTACATGCCGCAACAAGCAAGATACTGCCTCCCTGCTTCACAATCTCAACGGCGGTCAGCAAGCCTTTGACGGCTTGATAGAACGTTGCATCTAATGGGTAACCTGCGCTGGAAACAACGACGGCATCTGCCGCTGCGGGGAGTGTAACCCTGGCGTGTTTCTCAACAAACTGCGCACCGACACGGTGAGACTCGACCATTTCGCCTGCGAAAACCCCTGTAATTTGCCGATCCTTGTCAATCGCAACGTTCAGATTAAAGTCAACACCAGCCATCAACGCGATTTCTGTTGCTTCTAAGTGAAACGGATTTCCTTCCAAGATGCCAACAGAAGATTTTGGGTGTTCCATCAATTCGGGACCGTGCATCACCTTCATGGTCTCAATTGAGGCGATTCCCGGACAGATAGCCTTTCTGCCGCCAGAGTAACCCGCCATCAAGTGTGGCTCAATCAGACCGGTGATAATTTTCAAATCCGCTTCAAGATAGGTTTTATTAATGTGAACAGGGGTACCGTTCTGTGTCATGCCTAAATAGGCGTGGGTCTCTATTTTTTGCGAAAAATGATTGACGATGCGATACCTCTCCATGAGGTCGCGTCCAACCATGGTTTCAAGTTCTTCCGCGTCATTCGGACGGTGGATACCCGTCGCAATGAGGATGGTAATTTTCTCGCGTGGGATGCCAGTCTGTTCAAGTGTTTCCAGTATTGGAGGGAGAATCACTTTGTTCGGCACAGGTCGGGTTATGTCAGAGATTACGATACATGCGGACTCGCGCCCTTTTGCAAGCTCAGCCAACGGAGGTGAGGCGATGGGTTGAGCGAGTGACTCTTGTACGGCTCTATCCCCATCCGACAGCGGAACGCTTTCCGAGATTTCAAGAACCCCGGCTACATTTTTTTCGGGAATCTCAATCGGTAGTGTTCCGGTCCCATATCTCATTTCGACTCGCATGTCAGAATTTCCCTTCAG
>JAPOOP010000582.1 GCA_026713385.1 Candidatus Poribacteria bacterium
CTTCAATGCTTTCCGTACCAAGTGCTGAGACCTGAATGCCCGATTGAGACATTCTATAATTTCTATAGAATATACAAAATCTAAATTTTTTAACAGTAACGTTTTTTGCAGATTTTTTTGACTTTCGTGGGAATTGTGCGTATAATTAATACAATTCATGCAATTATTTGCGAATTTCTCGAGATTTTTTTGACTTTCGTGGGAATTGTGTGTATAATTAAAAGATAATGAGATTCGTTATCAATTTTTAGAAGCGTAATCTCCAGCAAATATTCAGAATTTCATTTCACCGAACAATCAGCGACCAAATATGATAATGAGTCTCAATATCATAATTTAAATTATGTTTAGGAAGAAACAGTTGGCTAATTCTATAAGATTTCTCGCGGTTTACGGAATGTTTATTTCACTCAGTGTAGGTGCTATTGCGGAATCGAACCCATTCTCGGTCTCCGGATACGGTGTGATTAACTACTCCCACTTCGACTGGGAACTTGACCCAGATAGACGTGCTGCTACTGACGTGGAACGCTTCGTCATCGCGTCGAAATACCGTATTAACGACACTATCCGACTCGAATCGGAACTTGAGATTGAGCACGGCGGCACTGGCAGTACGATGGAATTCGACAAATTTGAAGAGTTCGGCGAATTTGAGACAGAGATCGAAAAAGGTGGCGAAGTTATCGTCGAAAAGCTTGCTGTTGTCTTCTCCTTTCAACCCTCCTATAATCTCCGAGTCGGGCACATCATCGTCCCTGTAGGACTCGTTGCGAAACGGCATCGACCGCAACACTACTTTACGACGACGCGTCCCGAAGCAGAGACACATCTCATTCCGACTATCTGGCATGAAACCGGTGTCGAAATTTTCGGTTCACTCGGTTCGCTGCAGTATCAAGCACAAATTGTCAACGGATTAGATTCAACGGGTTTTAGTTCCCGACACTGGATCGTTCGTGGACACCAACTGCGGTTTGAAACTGTGAACGCTGAGGCACCCGCATTCGTCGGACGGATCGATTATGTGTTCCATGAAAACGCGACCGGCGGTATTTCTGGTTATTACGGAGACACCGCGGCAAACCGACCGAAACCTGATGTGGATTTCGATGCGTACGTCGGGATAGTGAGCCTTCATGGATTTTATGAGGTAAATGCAGTGAAGGTGCGAGGATTATTCCTCTGGGGAGCACTCGAAAACGCGGATCGTTTGTCTAAAGTCAACCGGACGCTCTCCAATAATCTCAATGTAAAGCGAACACCCATAGGGAGTTCAGCTGTGGGTTGGTATATTGAGGCGGGTTACGATATCTTATCATTTTTCAGACAACCCAACAACAGCACGGAACATCAAGACCTGAAGGACACACCTCCAGACAAGGTTTTAGATGTCTTCGCGCGTTACGATTTTTACGACACAATGGCGAGTATTGAAGGTATTATCTTCGACAATCCGCGGTGGGAAAGAACCACGTGGACTTTTGGGATTAACTACCACGTCCACCCGCAACTTGTTTTCAAGAGTCACTACTCACTGCGGCGGTTAGCAACAAAGGACAAAAACAAGGAAAATACCTTTTCGCTTGGTTTCGGTTTTCAATACTAACACACATATCGCGTGTAATCAAAAATACAAAATGGAGATTTTTATGAAACTCTATAAGATTTGGACAGTGCTCTTTTGTTTGCTACTCGCATCCGCTTTTGTCGTGGGATGCGGTAGCGATGATGAAGATGAAAGCGATGAACAAGCACAAGGCGAAACTTTTGATGCAGGCATCATGCTCAACGATTTCGCGAATACCGTCGTGTTAGCCACATACACCGATTTGGACAACAAAGCAGAAGAACTTTTGACAGCTGTCAAGGCATTGGCGGCGGATAGCTCACAAGCAAACCTTGAAAAAGCGCAACAGGCATGGAAAGCAACGCGAACACCGTGGGAACAGAGCGAAGCGTTCCTGTTCGGTCCCGTTGACACGCAAGGACTCGATCCGGCATTAGACAGTTGGCCCGTCGATCATGTTAACCTACAATCCGTTTTGGACAGTGGTGATACCTTAACAGTAGACTTCGTCAGCGGATTAGAAGATACCCAGAAAGGATTCCACACGATCGAGTTCCTCCTGTTCCGCGATGGCGATCAACGGAAAGCATCAGATATAACTTCACGTGAACTGGAGTACCTCGTTTCGACAACAGAGAACCTCAAGGCGAGCACCTCACAACTACGGTTGGCGTGGGCACCAGAAGGTGAAAATTTCAGCAGGGCAGTTGCACAAGCTGGTGTGGGAAGTGCTATCTATCCATCGCAGAGTGCTGCAGTGCAAGAAATGGTCAACGGCATGATCGTCATTGCCGATGAAGTTGCGAATGGTAAGATCTCTGATCCCTACAACGAATCGGACACAACCCTTGTTGAATCTCAGTTTAGCTTCAACTCCATCTCGGACTTCCAAGACAACATTCGCGGAATTCAGAACGTCTATATGGGAAAATTCACAAGCGATGGACAAGGTCTCAACGAATTCGTGAACGGTCAATATCCTGATTTAGATGCGCGTTTCCAGCAAGAGGTGCAGGCAGCGATTGATGCCATCGGCGCAATTCCGAATCCGTTCCGCGACTCGATTACCGCGAACCGTGGGACTGTCCAAGCTGCAATCGACGCTGTCAGCAAGATACAACAGACACTCGAACAAGATATACTCCCGCTCGTCCAATCGAGTGAGTTTAATTAACATATCTTGTGAAAGTGTTCTAATTCCGAAATACGCAAACACGAAAGAGAAACCATTTCGTTTTTGCAAAGTAGTAGGCACGCTCCGTTGTGCCGTCTCAGTTAAGAGAAATGAAACATTCTCAAAGTTTATTCTATCTAATTCTCTCGGTGTCAATTCTGCTAAGCGCGTGCGATTCTGAGTCCCCCGTGGCTATAGAATCGACACCAGTATTTTCAACAAGTGAGCTTTCGGGTGGTGAGACGACTGTCTTCGATGCTTCAAGCCATGCGTTCTCAATCCCTGCACCCAATCTTTCAGAAGTAGCACTCCAGAAGCATCTGGAAGGCGATGTCGAATTTGAGGCAGTTTTTGTGACAGCTCCGGCAGTGGTAAACCCCGGACTCGGACCCATCTACAATAACGTTTCATGTATTAACTGTCACTCTCGTGATGGTCGCGGGCGACCACCGGGGGCAGACGAGGGACTCGTGTCCCTGCTTTTCAGGCTCAGTCTCCCAAAGGCAGAGGATACGATCGAAGGAAAGCCACCGACCCCAGTGCCCGGTTTTGGGACCCAGCTTAACAATCGCGCTATCGTTGAAGCAAACCCAGAAGGTAACGTCAAGATTGAGTATACCGAGCAGCCCCTGACGACAGCAGATGGCACGCGTGTGCACCTGCGCCATCCGAATTACACTGTTACAGAAACTTATCAACCACTACCAGAAAATGTTGAAGTATCACCACGTGTTGCGCCAGCCGTCTTTGGACTCGGGCTGCTGGAAGCGATCCGTGAAGAAACCATCCTTGCTTATGCAGATGAAGCCGATGTCGATGGGGACGGTATCTCAGGCAAGCCGAATTACGTATGGGATGTCGTAGCAAAGCGTTATACGCTCGGACGTTTCGGATGGAAAGCGAATCAACCGACACTCCTTCAGCAGGTTGCAGCAGCCTATAACGACGATATGGGCATCACGACCTCACTGTTCTCAACAGAAAACTCGGCGGGACAATCACAACTCACTGAACACAGCGTAACACCGGAGGTGAGTGACGAGATTTTAGAGGTGGTGACGTTCTATGTTCAGACGTTGGCGGTGCCAGCACGGCGGGACGTGGACGATCCAGAGGTTAAACACGGTGAACAACTTTTTGCCGAAGCGCGATGCGCCAGTTGTCATGTTCCGACATTAAGAACGGGTGTTTTAGCAGGTGTACCTTCAGTGAGTAACCAAACAATCCATCCGTACACAGATTTGCTGTTGCATGACATGGGACCTGATTTAGCGGACAATCGTCCAGATTTCCATGCCAGCGGTCGCGAATGGCGGAC
>JAPOOP010000546.1 GCA_026713385.1 Candidatus Poribacteria bacterium
CTACGTTCCGTCCAAAAGCGAGGAGGCTTTGACGTTCCCGATCCTGAAAAAAGACGACGTGGAAGATGACAAGTTTGTGCCGACGCTTATGGGACGTCAAGGAAGGGTCTATAAGGATATTGAGTTGGAATATCTGCTACGTGTTGCGATCCCGACAATTGACTCCCGTCGTCCACGCTTCTCAGGGATCGAAGTTGTTGTTGGAGATATGAAAACGCGCGGTATGCTTGTAGAAGATGTAGAAAACATCGCAATAGAAACCTTCAAGGCACAACGCACTGGGATTCTCTTGCGAACCTTAGTCCGGGCTGTAGGAAAATATTTGCTCTACCGAAAGGCAAACAAGGAAAACGAAGCCTTAGGGTTGCTTGTAAACCTTGCCGGTGCTGTGACGGAACAGGCGGATACACGTTCTTGGCAAACACTTCCAAATCAAATTTTTATGGTGCGGATGCCTCTGCCCGCAGGCACACATACGCTCAATCTTTCCTTTTTAGACGCGAACGGAAGGGTCGGTGGACGTGATTCTGTACCAGATATTAAGATTTATCCAAACCGGATAACTTTTTGGAATCACCGAACATATTTTTAATTCTTTAATTTTACCTTGCGGGAGAACAACGTTCATTTGAGCCAAGGATATGCTTTCTTGAGCATCCGCTCTCCATTTCATTACGAGCTACAGGTCCGATTTTAAGAAGAATCTACAAAATAATCGAGGACCTGCTCCGATAAGGTCTTTCCAGTGGGGAAATCCATCTGTGTAGCCAGGGGTTTATAAATAAAAAATGCAACGTATCTATTTAGACTACAACGCCACAACGCCACTCCGCCCTGAAGTCAGGGACGCGATGATGCCGTATCTCACCGAGGCATTCGGTAACAGTTCCAGTATTCATGCATACGGACGCGAGGCACGCACGGCTATCGACACCGCCCGCGAGCAGGTCGCCGATCTCATTGGTGCCAAAAGCCCGAGTGAGATTGTTTTCACTGGAAGCGGTACTGAAGCGGATAACCACGCCATTAAAGGATTGACCGAGCTGGAAAAGAGCCGAGGTAAGGGAAACCACCATATCATCACTTCTTCTGTGGAGCATCACGCCGTCTTGCATACGTGCCAATATCTGGAGCAACGCGGTTTTGAGGTAACCTACCTCCCCGTAGACAGGTACGGGCGGATTCGTATTGAACAACTTCGTGAGGCAGTCCGTGATACGACAGTGTTGATCTCTATCATGCACGTCAATAACGAGAACGGTACCATCCAACCACTTGAAGATATATGCGAGATCGCGCAAGAACACGAGATCCCTCTTCACACGGATGCCGTGCAATCGGTCGGTAAATTGGAAATGAACGTCCAAGCACTTGGTGTGAACCTCCTCGCGTTTTCCGGACATAAGATTTACGCGCCCAAAGGGATTGGTGTCCTCTACATCCGTCGCGGCACACGACTCGCAAACCTCGTTCACGGGGGGGCACATGAACGCAACCGACGCGCCGGATCTGAAAACGTTCCTGCCATTGTCGGCTTAGGCATTGCTGCTGATCTTGCGAAACAGGAGCAGAACGCCTATGCCCAGCATCTCGACGCTTTAACCCAAAGACTCCGCCAGGGCTTGGATGCCCACATCGATCGCTTGCACTACAATGGACACCCTGACCACTGTGCGCCCGGCACGCTTAACGTCTCGTTTGAAGCGGTAGAGGGTGAAAGTCTCATCTTACGTTTGGACATGGAGGGTATCTGTGTCTCGACGGGTTCAGCGTGTACCTCCGGTTCTATGGAGCCGTCGCACGTCCTCGCTGCGCTCGGCTTACCACCGCGTTTGGCACAAGGAACTGTACGGTTTTCTCTCGGCAGAAATACGACCGAAGCTGAGATTGATGAAGTCATTGCCAAACTACCGAAGGTCATCCAACAGATGCGCACTTTGTATAGAGGGTAGGTTTCCTGTCGCCACTTAATCGAGGTAGGTGCGGTTTCATGAGGTTTCAGTAAATATAGTGGATTCTGTAATTACTTTTACACCAAACTCGGTGCGGTTAGGTGAAAAACCCTACCAGGGGTGTGCAGATATTTTCGGGCCTTACTATATTTCGGTAATCGACGGGAGACCATGAATGGTTTCCCTACTACAAACGGGTCGCGCGTAGTAGTGCGATTTATCACACGTCAAGAAATTACCGAATTAAATTCTAAATCTTCATCCAACCGCATCGGTTCTCCATCCTGTAACCTCTTCACGTTGATCCCATAGCATACTTATAAAAACACCGAAAATAGTCCCTTTTTGTGCAATGAAAAAAGACACCTGTCCTTTTTCGTGCAGCGTACCCCCCATAATCACACGGATTACCGCGAATTCAGCACTTTTTGTACTGGCACGGGAATTGCTGTTATCTCCATATCAACACTTTTGTTCCTTGGAGGTAAAGACAAATGCGCGGAAAAATAACCTCAGGTGCTCTTATAAGTTCATTGGTGCTTCACGTTGTCATCACACTTGTTGTTGGACTCTATCTGCTTGCGCAGACCTATCAGTTCAAAGATCTGATAGGCATCGAAATTCTCTATCCCCAAGAGCCACCGAAGCTTAAAATGGGAAAGTTCATCGTGAAACCTATTATTAAGCCGACGGTTCCCACAGAAAAAACTGTCGTCGGACACCCGCAAGTGCAACCTCGTGTAACGACTTTGTTTCCTCGCGAGTCAAATTTCCAAGGACAGACGGTCCTCAGATTTTCAAGCCAAACCGTCAAAGTCCAACCACCAATGGATCCGAGCGTACCGAAAGTAGTCACACCACACCCGACACTCCTGACAGATGTGATATACGGTGATTTGTCGGTATCAGATGCTCCCGATGCCTTGGCATTCTCTGCCCCTGTCGTAACGGTTCCTCCGACCCAAACGAGAACCGTCTTTCGCGGTATTGCGGGACAGTTGAAGGTTACCCTTGAACGATCACCGGGTCTTGCAATGGTTGAAAACGTCGGTGCCGCACGCGATGCACTTGGCGATGTCGTCGAGAACATTACGCTTTCCAGCTACGTAGTACCACCCCTTCCCAAAGGTGAACCGGGTGGGCGCGTCATTGGTAAAGGTCGGGACATCCGAGGTATCCTTCGCTTTGCACGGGTACGGCATGATCTTTCTGACTGGTGGACTGACGCTTCTGCGCTCAACGCATTGACGCAATGGCTCAATGAACGCACCAAAATCAAAACCGACATGAACATTGAGGGAGGGGCGGTGAAGCTCAACGATGCCAACTTCTTCAAAACGCCTCTCGCCTTTATGACAGGGCATGATCCTGCACTTGTCCGTTCTCGGAAAATTTTTGGGTGGAAGCATGGCACTGGTAGAATAGATGGCAGTCTGAGTGAGAACGAAGCCGCTGGTATGCGTCGCTACCTCGTTGAGAAAGGTGGGTTCCTCGTCTTTGATGATTGTGGTGTGAACGCGCCTGCACAAGCGATGGTTCGCCTCTTCCTCTCACAGATGCGTTACGTTATGCCCGAATATCACATTGAGCGGATCTCCAACAATCACGAAATCTATAATAACTTTTATGCGATGGGGGGTCCACCTATTGGATACGACATCTTCTGGTGGGGCACCCGTCCACCGAAACGGAACTATCTCGAAGGTATCTCCGTCGGTGAAAAATTGTCGGTTATCGTTGTCCGTCGTGACTACATGTGCGCGATGGAGACTGTCAGTTACCCATCACGAAGTGTTCACTATTCGCCAGGGGTCTACCGTTTCATGACGAACGTTGTGGTGTATGCGTTGACACACGGCTCGATTTCCGATTACTCGGGTTATGTTCCTGAATCCGCGCTAATCAAGAAAGCACTCCCAAAGCAGGCACCTGCTGCTGCGAAGGTTGGCGGCTTCGAGTAGTTTTTAGGTAAGTATAACGGTATATTGGATTTGATGTACGTTTGCAATGTTGTATCAAACTTATCGACCCGTTCAACCCAACCTACAGGATTGATCTTTTCTTGACGGTTTTTGTCAAACATGTTATTATCCTCAGAATAGATTGTGGTGCAGTGAGAGATTTTGATACTCCTTCTGCTCACGCCCGTCCCAATTATCAATCACGTCGTTTCACGCTTGGCACATAACTAAAAACATGAAAATTCGTTGTATTAACGCCTATCAAGTTGACCTCCCGCTCTATGAAGGCAGTTATAACTGGTCTGGCGGGAAATCTGTATCTGTTTTCGACAGCACCATCGTCTCAATTGAAACGGACGAAGGCATCACCGGCTACGGTGAGGTCTGTCCGCTGGGACCGTTCTATCTCCCCGCTTATGCAACAGGAACTCGCACTGGGATCACCGAACTCGGTCCGCACCTCATCGGCGAAGACCCGACGCAACTGCTTCCTCTCAACCAACGCATGGACATTGCACTTAAGGGACATCCGTATGTGAAATCAGCAATCGACATAGCGTGTTGGGATATTCTTGGTAAGGTCGCCAACCAATCGGTCTGTACGCTTCTCGGTGGAAGGTATGGGTCGGATTTCATGCTTTATCGTGCGATTTCCCAGCAATCTCCCGACGAGATGGCAGCAAAAGTTGCCACCTATCGTGAGGAAGGATATCGTAAGTTCCAATTAAAAGTAGGCGGCGATCCGAACACCGATATTGAACGTATCCGAGCGGTTGCCGAACTGATGCACAGCGGAGATGTACTCATTGCGGATGCGAATACGGGTTGGTTGATGCACGAAGCCGCCCGTGTCGTCCGAGGTGTGAGCGATGTGGATGTCTATATCGAACAACCGTGTCTCTCCTATGAAGAATGCCTTGCTATCCGTCAGCGCACAGGGCACCCTTTTGTTCTTGACGAGACAATAGACAGCATTCACGCGTTGTTACGCGGTCACGCCGATCGGGCGATGGATGTCGTCAACATTAAAATTAGCAAATTCGGCGGCCTGACCAAAGCAAAACTCGCCAGAGATTTATGCGTTGAACTCGGAATTGCGATGACAATTGAAGATAGCTGGGGCGGTGATATTACAACCGCCGCGATAGCCCACCTCGCGCATAGTACACCGACAGCGTTTCTCTTCACTGCTACTGATTTCAACAGTTACGTCACCGTCAGCACGGCGGAAGGCGCACCCCAACGCACCAACGGCAGAATGGCAGCCTCAACACAACCGGGCTTGGGAATCACACCTAACATGGATGTGTTAGGCGAAGCGGTGGTTCATATATCTTAAATTATTGGTTTTCACTTATATGCACATTAGAATTCTATCTGCCGCCGATGTCCGAACAGCCTTGCCGATGTCCAAAGCAATTGATGCAATGCGGCACGCCTACGGTCAACTTTCGGCAGGCAAGGTGACCGCTCCGCCACGGCAACATATTTCCACCGACAAAGGGGTTACGCTCCTAATGCCTGCCTATCTCCCCGAAGGCAGCGAGTTTGGCATCAAAGTCGTCTCGGTTTACGACGATAATCCGAGCCTCAATTTGCCCCGCATCGCAGCGACAGTTTTAGTGCTCGACCCAGCGACAGGACTCCCAAAAGCATTCATGGACGGTAGCAGCCTCACTGCTATCCGAACTGGTGCCGGTGGTGGTGTAGCCGCAGACCTACTTGCTCGACCGGATGCGAAAACGGTGGGTTTATTCGGTGCGGGTGTACAGGCGAGGGCACAGTTGCAGGCGGTGATGGCGGTCAGAGCCATCACTCACGTCAACCTCATCAGTCGTACAAAAGCCTCAGCAGAACAACTTGCCACCGAAATCTCAGCGTGGACAGATGCCCCGGAAGTCAATCTCGCATCAAATCCCCAACAGGTCGTGGAGGGTACTGACATTGTCCTATGTGCGACGACATCGGCAACCCCGCTTTTTGACGGAAATACCTTACAACCGGGGACACATATCACAGCCGTTGGAACGTTTGTTCCAGAAAAACGAGAAGTTGATACGACGACAATAAGAAGGGCAGACCGAATTGTGGTCGATTCGCGGGAAGCCTGCTTAGAAGAGGCAGGAGACCTGATTATTCCCAACGCTGAAATCGATGCCGAAATCGGAGAAATCGCCAACGGCGACAAACCGGGACGCGGATCAGATGACGAAATCACGTTCTTCAAATCGGTTGGCGTGGCGGTGCAAGATGCAGTCGCAGGATCTGCGGTACTCACAGAAGCAGAAGCCAAAGGATTGGGCACCATCGTTGAAATGGGATGAACGGTTATCGGCAGTGCTGTAGGTTGTCAGTGGAGATTGGAAGAAGGGGAGAGTGAAAGGGATGGGGTTTTGATATTGACAAAAAAAGCAAATCCTATAAAATAGGGGCATATTTTTCTACGACCTTCAACTTTAGCAACGCAGCCACGAACTGATTAGAAACCTGCCCGTAATGAAATGGAGGGCAGATCAGGAGGCCATAAATTAAAAAATGGAAAAGACGCATTTACTTCAGGCACCACACCTTCACGCAATTGCACGCAACATTTTTGTTGCTGCCGGTGCGTCGCGGCATATCGCAGAGGATGTCTCCGAAATCCTTGTCAACGCCAACCTCGCGGGACACGACTCACACGGCGTGCTGCGCGTGCCCGCTTATCTACGCGGGATCAATGCTGGGCACTTGGACCCCACTGCGGAACCCAAAGTCCTCGCTGACACCCCTAATACTTTACGTGTTGATGGACAACGCAGCTTCGGACACTACGTCTCACGCTGGTCAATTAGCAAAGCCATTGAGAAGGCAAAAACCGCTGTCTCCTGTTCTGTTAGCATCAGCAACACTGGGCATATCGGACGCCTTGGCGAGTATGCAGAAGCGGCGGCGAAAGCTGGATGTATCGGGTTTATCAGCGTCGGGTCGGGTGGCAAAGGAGGTGGACCGACAGTCCCCTATGGGGGTTCGCAAGGCACTTTCAGCACAAATCCGATCGCTTTGGGCGTGCCGACTGGCGACGACAGTCCCTTTATCGTTGACTATGCAACGAGCATGGTTGCCGAGGGGAAGATACAGGTCGCGCGGAGCAAAGGCATCGATTTACCGGAGGGCTGTATCCTCGATAAAAACGGGATGCCGAGCGTCAAGCCTGTCGACTTCTACGATGGCGGTGCCCTCCTTGCATTCGGGAAGCATAAAGGTTACGCGCTCGCTATGTTTACCTGCCTCCTCGGTGGATTGGCAGGAACTTATGACACAGAAAGCGGCAAGATGGGCGGCATTTTCATGCAAGCGATTGATGTCAGTGCCTTCACACCGGTTGAGGAATACCAGCAAGGCGTGCGCGCCTTCTTAGACGGCATTAAATCTACGCCACCAGCGCACGGCTTCGATGAAGTCCTCGTGCCTGGTGATTTTGAACACCGATTCCGCACACAGCGGTTAGTAGAAGGAATTGAGATACCCGATACCATCTACAA
>JAPOOP010000357.1 GCA_026713385.1 Candidatus Poribacteria bacterium
AAAGAGGCGACGATGCGTCGCGTCATTTTCATTTTCATTTTTTTCTCCTTTAAATTAAAATGAATAGGTTGTGGTCAAAGAGACCAAATTGCCAAATTCAATCGCGTCACTTTCATCGTAAAGGGTTTCCTGCGTCAATGGAAACATAACGTTGACAGACACAAAAATACCGTCCAGTGCCGCCAAGGACATGCCCAGTGCCGCCATACTGTAACGCATCCCTGTGTTGATATCACGCTCTCCAGCCCAAGAGGCAGAAGTTTGATAAAATCCGAGATAGTTTCCGTTAAATGAAAGCCAATCGGAAAAGCGGTACCTAAAGCCAGCTGTGTAAGTTAATTCCGTTGAACCTTGATAGGTCTTGCTGTTCTCATAGAACGGAAACGTTCCACGTGCGGAAGCCGTGATATTCAGACCTCGGTAGAGAGGTAGGTTGTACTGCAAGTTGGCAATCGGGTTAAAGGTGCCGGTCCCGAACTGGATATGGAGGTGTTCAATGCCTGCATCTCCGAGTATCCACGGATTTTCCTCGGTTTTGCCAGTTGGGATTGTTGAACCCAACCGAACAAACAGGAGGTCATCCGTTTTAAAGAATCCATGCATTTTATAGCCTAAGAACAGATCCATATCCGAAAGTCCGGTATAGGTTTCATCTCGATGATGGATATCCCGACTCCGCAGAATAGCTTGCTTGTCTTCAGGACTCACCGGATCAATCCATTCAATACTTGCGTCCTGGTTTCTGACTGCATACGGAACGTTTGCCTGCAGTGTCCACTGATCATTCAGCAAGTATTGCAATCCAACATCAACTCGGTAAGTGCTCAACGCCACATGGTGTCTATGTAAAGGCGCGTCGATAATTTCACCTGTTGGTGAAAGCCCTCTTGATTCAAGATGCCCACCTTGTGCATCTGGGGACATTAACATATTGATATTTACTCGAAACTGATCTATCTCTTGTGAAGCCAAACTGACTTCATTCATCAGACCGCTGGGCGGTAAGACGGGATTACTTCAGGCGGGACAACTTTCTTGTGCGAATCCAAAAGAGATAAACATCCAATTGAACAACATCGCGCATAAAAACAAACGGATTTTCATAATTGTAATTTCTCTTCTTTGAAAAGTATGGTAGCGCGGCGAGACACGAAGCCTCGCGCTACAGGTTTATTACAGTTCCCTTGGCAAACCTTCATGAAAAGAAGCCTTGGAAAGTGCTATAAAAAATAGTGGAATTAAGGAATGGGTGAGTGCTTGAAAAATTCCGAGTGGAACTCACTTAGCACTGGGTAAATGGAGGACCTCTACGGGATAGAGAATGGTCGAGGAAAAACGTGGAGGTTAGCGGCACAGGGGAATTCTTGAACGATTCCCACGGTGTAACAGGTAAAGTTACTGAAACAGGAAGAATTGAGACAAGAGACTGCTCAATCGATTCATTTAATTTCTGTGTGTTGTACCCATCGTCTGGAAGAACAAGTTCTAAATCTTTTGAGCAGCACGGATTACTGCTTCCAGATGGAGTTTCGGCAGTACCCGCCGCGTCTGTTTCGGTGATTTGGCAGCAGGTTGATCGGGTTTCGACATCTCCACTCAAGACTTTTTGAAACCCATTGTGGCAAGACTTTTGTTCCAAAGTTGCACATAGAAACGGGCACACCGAATACACATACAAGAGTCCCACAAGTAGAATGAGAATTTGACGATGTTTTGTTAGCACTGTTCAACACACTCCGCTGTTTCGTCAGAAAGTGGAAACCGAAAAAAACACTTTAGGACATTATACACCAAAATTTAAAAAAGTTGCAAGAAAAATCAGATAGCCAACTTAAGTGGAGCGGTAGGCGATCTTACCACCTTTTTTTTTGATTTGAGGATTGTTTGGAAGGTTGTAGACGCTCTTGATCGTGTTGACATCTTCCTTTTAAGAGTTTTCTGATGTGTTTTCTGGGTGAACTTCCTGAAATGTGGGAATTTTCACATTCTGAATTTCAGGTTTATCACTGGACTTATAGTTGACAATCGCTCTGACGATTCTTCTGCGTAACTCAAAAGCCATTTGCATAGTCATATAGTCATTGTCACGCCTACCGAATACAGCCACAGTCCCTGAAAGCTGGATTATCACCATGTAGCGTTCTTGAATGGGATGAACTTTAACATAGACATCTTGAATGTGATCCGCACTAACGAATCTTTCATCGATTAAAATCATAATTCTGCACCTGTTGAGAAGACAGGTTGTTGTCTTAACTCTTCAATTTCTTGCCTGAGTTTTTCGATCTGTTTTTCTTGTGTGCTATCTTTTTTACTACGCCATGCTATGACAATTTGCGGGATGCCTACGGCTGCCACGATCAAAGCTATCAGTCCGTATGTGATTCTTCGGGAATGCGTGATTTGATTATTAACCCCCTCAAATTGTTCGTCAACGCTTTCAAGTTTGCCACGTATCCATGCGGTATCTGTTTTTAGGAGCACGATGTCGACTTCTATAGGTTTAATTTCTTCGTTGACAATCAGACGGATTTTATTGAGGTCCGCCTCTGTTAACTCACCCAGAGCTGGCAGCGCGATCGCACAGAACAGTATTGAGAAAAACAATACTTTTTTCATGATGACTCCCTTCCTTTGTATTTAGTAAATCATATCTGTTTTCGCGTGTCAACAAAAAAGTAAATTATTCTTGTACTGCCATCGGAAATTTAAAACTATAGTAAAACCTAAAAATATGTAGACAGTTTTCAATAAACAAGCACCCATCCCCGCTGGCGAGGATTGTATCCTCGCCTCTTTAATTCTTAACTTTACTATAAATCACCTTGGGACTTGACTTTTTCCCAACTATCAGGTACTATAGTCCGTCAAGTAGGCAGACATTATGAAACTTGGCAAACCCATGCCTACTACCCCATTTCAGTAAGGAAACGGATATGTCAGAAGCAACGCAAACCTATTTCGCTACCGGAAGTAGCAACGAAGAAACAGATAACGAATTTTATAGCGCGCTTAATTACATCCGCGAGAACGCCAATACGCAGTACGGAAAAGGCAAACTTTTCGAGCGACTCATCAGAACATATCTCCTCGAAGACCCTTTCTACCAAAAACGATTTTCCGAAGTCTACCTCTGGACGGAATGGGCAGAACTCCGTCCAGAATTTGACAGTGTTGATTTAGGTATTGACCTTGTAGCAGAAGAACGCAATGGTGGATACTGTGCGATCCAGTGCAAATGCTATGCGGAAAATGCGCGGATTTCAAGTGCCGACCTTGATACATTCATCTCCTACTCCAATCGCCCCCCATTTACAGCTCGGATATTCGTTGACACCGCCCGTGATTGGAGTGCGAACTTACGCAAAAAACTTGATGGGTTGCAACCCGCGTGCCAACGCATCAGTGCCACTGACCTCGCCAGCCGACCCGTGAAATGGCCCGATTTAAGCGTTGAAACAACCGAACACCTCGACTATCAACAAGAAAGGTTCAGCCTAAGAACACATCAGAGAGAGGCGTTTGACGAGGTTATCAACGGCTTCAAAGACGCAGACCGTGGCAAATTGATTATGGCGTGCGGGACAGGCAAAACCTTCACGGCACTCCGAATCGCTGAAGAAATTGCGGGTATCGGTGGCAAAGTCCTATATCTCGTTCCTTCTATCGGGCTGTTTTCACAGGCGATGCGGGAATGGGCAGAACAACAAAGCATTCCGCACCGATACATCGGTATCTGCTCCGATACAAAGGCGGGTAAAACAACAGAAGATGCCTCCATTCTGGAACTCGAAATTCCGGTCACCACAGACCCTACCGACATCTCTGATGCCCTCCAGAAAACCGATGAAAAGAGTATGAAGGTTGTTTTCTGCACCTATCATTCCCTCCCGATTGTCAAAGTCGCGCAGGATGTGGACGCGCCTGCGTTTGATATTGTCCTCTGTGATGAAGCACACAGAACCACTGGCATTGAGGACAATGGCGACAAGACATCGCCATTTGTCCTCGTCCATGACACAGACCGGATCCGTGCTAAGAAACGTCTCTATATGACCGCGACTTCACGGCTCTATACGGAAGGCGCGAAGGCAAAAGCCGCACGCCACGATATTGAAGTCTTCTCTATGGACGATCCAGAAACCTACGGACCCGAATTTCACCGACTTCCATTCTCCAGGGCAGTTGAACAAGACCTCCTCTCCGATTACAAGGTCATTGTGCTTGCGATGTCTGAACAGGGTGCGGACGCTGCGCTACAGACCTATCGCACAAGTAGCGGCAAAGAGATGAGCATCAACGATGCCACAAAGATTGTCGGCTGCTGGCGTGCCTTACAGAATCCCGAAAGAAAATCTCCTGATGATCCGGAGATAAAACCGTTGACCCGCGCGATCGCATTTACAAACACCATCGCCGCATCAAAGAATCTTGTGAACCATTGGAACGGGGTTATCGAAAGTGCCATCGAACGGCTGCCGGAGGATCAACGTCCATCTAACTTCAAATGCGAAACCGATCATGTCGATGGAAAAACGAACGCACTCCAGCGAAAGAAACGTATTGAATGGTTGAAGGACAATTCTGACGGGGTTTGTCGTATCCTCTCCAATGCGCGATGCCTCTCCGAAGGGATAGATGTCCCCGCGCTTGATGCCGTTCTTTTTATGAGTCCACGCAACTCACACGTTGATATTGTGCAGGCGGTCGGACGCGTCATGCGGAAAGCGGAAGGTAAAACGTATGGCTATATCGTTCTCCCCGTCGCAATTCCCGCAGGCACAGATCCTGCGGATGCCCTTAACGACAATCAACGGTTCGCTTCTGTGTGGAACGTCCTCCGCGCCCTCCGTTCCCACGACGACAGACTCAATGCTGAAATCAACAGAATCGACCTCAATCACCAACAGACCGACCGGATTATCTTTACAGGGCTTGATGGTAACGGGGACGGCGTGCCGTCTATTTTGGAGGGGCAACAACTCTTGTTACCGATGGATCTCCCACCCGACGCGATATTCGCTAAAATCGTGGAAAAGTGTGGAGACAGAAAATACTGGGAAAGCTGGGCAAAGGATGTCGCTGATATTTTCACACGGGTCGTCGGACGGATTGAAAGTCTGTTGGACACCCCGGAAAATAACCATTTACGCGAATGGTTCGCAGATTTCCACGGGGAACTGAAAAGTTCAATCAACGCGTCAATTACGCGGAGTAACGCCGTTGATATGATGGCACAGCATATCCTAACCCGTCCCGTCTTTGAAGCACTCTTTGAGAATTACGACTTCGCTTCCGGCAATCCAGTCGCAATCGCACTTGATAAACTCCAAGATGATTTTGCTGAATTCGGGCTTGCGGACGAAACACGCGATTTAGCGGGCTTCTATGAGAGCGTCCGGATGCGCGCCCGCGGTATTGATAACAGCGAAGGCAGACAACGTGTCCTCTTAGAACTTTATGAAAAATTTTTCGCCACCGCCCTGAAGAAGGACGCAGAGCGACTTGGCATTGTTTATACACCCGTAGAGATCGTAGATTTCATCTTGAACAGTACCAATGAAATCCTACAAACTGAATTCGGACGAAATCTCAGTGATGAAGATGTTCATATCCTCGATCCGTTCACCGGTGCTGGCGTTTTTATCGCACGCCTCATCCAATCAGAGCTCATCCGATCAGACGATCTTGAACGCAAATACCACAACGAACTCCATGCAAACGAAATCGTCCTCCTCGCTTACTACATCGCTGCTGTCAATATTGAAGAGGCTTTTCGCGGACAGCGCGGCAAAGATAGTTCTTACGAACCCTTTGACGGCATTGTCTTGGCCGACACTTTCAACCTAAATACAGGTAGAACCCCCACCCAAAAAACATGGCTACCTGACAATGACGAACGGGCAAAAAATCAACAGCAGTTCCCCATCCAAATCATCGTCGGCAATCCTCCATGGTCAGCAGGACAGAAGAAGGCAACAGATGATAATCCGAATGTAGAGTATCCTGAACTTGAGACACGTATTAGTGAAACCTACGCAGAATACTATAAAGGGTCAAACATAAGACAGCTCTATGACACATACAAAATGGCTATCCGGTGGGCTTCCGATAGACTTGATGAGCAAGGCGTTATTGCCTTCGTTACCAGTGGTTCATGGATTGACGGAAACTCCGAAGTCGGGATTCGTGTATGTTTGGAAAAGGAGTTTAGTTCAGTCTATGTCTTGCACCTGCGGGGGAATCAACGGACTCAGGGAGAACGATCGCGTCAAGAAGGAGGTAAAGTTTTCGGTAGCGGTTCACGCGCACCCGTCGCGATCACAATTCTCGTCAAGAATCCGAAGGCCACACACGAAGGTTGTAAAATCCAATACCGCGACATTGGCGACTATCTTACACGCGAGGAGAAACTGGAAGCATTGCGCGAGGCAGTATCCATAACAGGTGTCAGTGATTGGCAGACAATCATACCGAATAAGCATTACGATTGGGTTAGACAACGTAGTGAAGCCTTTCAACATTTCTATCCACTTGGGTCGGAGGATGCCAGGGCTGGAAAGATAGACGATGCTATTTTTCGCTTATATTCGCTTGGTTTGGCGACAGGTAGAGATCCATACATTTATAATTTTTCACGTTCTGCTTGCGCCGAAAATGCAGAGAGGATGACACAGGACTATCTGGCAGCGATTTCCGAATTTGAACAGAACCCGGAACTCACTGTCGCTAAGGTAGCGAGTAAACATTCCTTATTTATTAAGTGGAATGATGACCTCAAGAACAAGCTTCGGCGAAGAATACAAACCGAATTTGAGGAGAGCCACATCCGAAAAGTCTCCTACCGACCGTTCATTCCGACAAACTGCTACGCTGATTATACTTTCATACAAAGAAAATACCGGATGGGTCGGATCTTCCCAGACAATTTCAGCAAAAATCGAATGATATGCGTCCCCGGAAAGGGATGGAAAAACCAGTTTTCCATCCTAATGACTGACAGACTGACAGACCTAAACCTTAATGAAGCAGGCACACAATGCTTCCCGCGTTACCAATACCCAGAACCAGCAGATACACAAAACGCTATAGGCATATTCGATGGTATTGACGATCCACCAGACCGTATCGACAACATTTCCGATACAGCACTGCACGCCTTCCGTGCCCACTATAGAGATGATAGCATAACCAAAGACGCAATTTTTGATTACGTTTACGGTATCCTGCATGCACCCCGTTATCGAGAAGAATTCGCAAACGACTTGTCAAAAATGATACCGCGCATCCCGTTTGCTCCCGACTTCCACACCTTTGCCGAAGCGGGAGCACTTCTCGCCTCCCTCCACCTCAATTACGAAACCTGCGAACAATACCCTTTGGAACTCGTATTTGCCCACGAAGGCGAACCCCAACCGCATCATTTCCGACTCGGTACACGCGCAATGCGATATACTGATAAAGAAACCAAAACAACCCTCATCCTCAACGAACACGTGCAATTGTCGGGTATCCCAGAGGAAGCACATCGGTATGTCGTCAATGGCAGAACGCCACTGGAGTGGTTTATTGACCGCTACAAGATAACACAGGACAAAGACAGCGGCATTGTCAATGACCCGAACGGTTGGTTTGCGGATCCTCGGGATCTTGTCACGGCGATTGAGCGCATTGTTTATGTCAGTGTGGAGTCTGCACGGATTATTGAGGGATTGCCTTCCGATAGTATCACATTCACTTTAAAAACGTGAATTTGAAAAAAATCTATGAAGTTACAAAGAATTGGTAAATCATTGATTTACTGCAGTTCTTAAACGAAAACGAACAGATGCAAGTACCCAATATCACAAACGGAGGAAATCTGCTAAATGCTTAGCTTTAGCGAGTTGAAAAGAATTTCACTGCGCGAGATATGGAAAAATGAAGCAAGTGACTTCACAACATGGTTAGAATCAAATATCCAGACGTTGGGCACTGCTCTCGATATGGATATTGAGATCACCAGTAGAGAAGCATCCGTTGGCGACTTTTCCCTAGATCTGCTTGCACAAGACTTAGGAAGTTCAAGAATGGTTGTTATTGAAAACCAGTTAACACGAACTGATCATGATCATCTCGGCAAACTTCTCACCTATGCAGCTGGTTTCAATGCTTCAACAGTAATATGGATCGCTGAAGAAATTAGGAGCGAACACCGTCAAGCAATGGAATGGCTAAATCAGAGAACAGATAATGAGACCCAGTTTTTTGCTGTCGTGGTGGAAGTCCTGCAAATTGACGATTCAAAACCAGCTCTCAACTTTAAATTGGTTGTCTCTCCCAACGAGTGGCAAAAATCCCAAACACAGAAAATCTCCAGATCCCTATCATTCAAGCAGGAAAAGTACAGAGACTATTTCCAAACACTTATTGACGAACTTAGGGAAAAGTACAAATTTACGGGGATCCGCGTAGCCCAGCCATTCAATTGGCAATCCTTTTCATCAGGAATTCCAGGGGTTCGCTATCGTGCAACATTCGCACAAGGGAGCAGAGTGCATGCCTTGGTAAAAATAGATCAAAAGCATCTCGAAAACAGATTAGATATTTTTGATACGTTGAAGAAGCGAGAGATAGAAATTACGGATTCCCTGGGTAGCCCTCTGGAATGGGAACGTCGCAACGACAAACGAGAAAGCTTCATCATTGTGTCTCGCGGGGGAAGTATCGATTCTGCTGATAGTGAATTAGAAGAGATCAGAGAATGGCACATTGAAACCTTATTGAAACTCAAAGAGGTGTTTACACCGGAAATAGAAAAGGTTCTGGAGACACTTGAATAAAAAAAATATGAAGTGCGAACAATACCCTTTAGAACTCGTATTTGCACATGACGGAGATCCACAACCGCATCATTTCCAACTCGGCACACGCGCAATACGATACACCAATAAAGAAGCCAAAACAACCCTCATCCTCAATGAACATATCCGCCTATCCGGTATCCCCGAAGCCGCGCATCGGTATGTGGTCAACGGTAAGACTTCGTTAGAGTGGTTTATCGACCGCTATAAAATCACGCAGGACAAGGACAGCGGTATCGTCAACGACCCGAACGGTTGGTTTGCGGATCACCGGGATCTCATTACGGCGATTGAGCGCATTGTTTATGTCAGTGTGGAGTCTGCACGGATTATTGAGGGATTGCCTTCGGAGGTGGTTAGTGAGAGGGAATAGGTTTCATTTTTCCTCGCAAAAGTCCTCAAAAATATGTTAAAATTAAGGGTATGAACATCGGCGGAAAGATAAAGAATACCGATGAGCCAAAAAGTTCCCAGCCCAGGTCCGCTTAAAACAGGGCACCAAAAACGATGGCACTTCACCATACTGAGAACCTTCAACTACTTTGTGGTCACTGTAACAAGGTTAAAGGTGAGCACGGACAAGAATATCTGATCTCAAGACTGAATAAAGATTGAATCAAACTCATTAAGGAGGAGAAACGATAAATGCAGCACGGTTTTATATCCTATATGCATAAAAATCAGGATATTGTTGATAAATTTTACGAAAAACTAACCTCGCGCGGTATCAAAGTTTGGCTTGATCGTGATGATATTGCTCCAGGGTCCTTCTGGAAAGATGCAATCCGTAAAGCAATTCAGGAAGGGGCTTTTTTTATAGCGTGTTTTTCAAAGGCATATAACCAATCTGATAAGACTTACATGAATGAAGAACTGAGAATCGCAATTCCTGAACTGCGTCAGCGACACCGTGACCGAGCATGGTTTATTCCAGTCAAGCTGGACAGATGTAAAATTCCTGATTGGAACATCGGGGCAGGTGAAACTTTACACGATATTCAACATATTAAACTCTATAAAGATTGGGACGCTGGTATTCAAGAGATAATTAATACGATTCAGCCAGAGACCTCTGAACCTCAAAACAGTAGATTAACTAACTGGATATACCAACAAACCACCCAACACTTATTGGAGGCGGGGCAAATAGACGCTGCAATAGAAGGTTATTCACATGTTTTAGATCTCGACCCGCGTCACTTTAGTGCTTATATCAATCGCGGGATTACTTATCAAGAAAGAGGCGAATTTGAGGAATCTATCAACGACCTTAATAGAGCAATAGAACTCAATCCTAATGAGGCTAATGCTTATATGGATCGCGGAGTTGTTTATCTAAAAAAAGGCGAATTTGACCTTGCTATAGAAGACTTCAACAAAGCGATAGAACTCAATCCTAATGATTCTGGTGCTTATAGCAATCGCGGAGCTCTTTACGGAGAAAGAGGCGAATTTGAGAAATCTATCAACGACCTTATTAGAGCAATAGAACTCAATCCTAATGATGATTATGCTTATATGAATCGCGGAATTGCTTACATGGAGAAAAATGAATTGTATCTTGCTATTGAAGACTATACTAAAGTAATACAGATTAATCCTAATGATGCTGGTGCTTATATGTGGCGTGCATCTGCTTATAGTATTAAGGGCAAATTTGACCTTACCATTGAAGACTTCAATAGAGTAATACAACTCAGCCCTCATTACGCCGAAGCCTATAATAATAGAGGTGCTGTTTACACTGCTAAAGGTGAAACCAGTAGGGCTATTGAAGACTTCGACAGAGCGATACAACTTAACCCTGATCATGCCAAAGCCTATAATAATAGAGGGGTCGTTTACGCTGCTAAAGGTGAAAGCAATAGAGCTATAGAAGACTTCGACAGAGCGATACAACTCAACCCCGATTATGCCGAAGCCTATAACAATAGAGGCAAAGAACATCTACTCCTAAAAGAATGGGAAAAAGTCAGAATCGACCTGAATACTGCCAAAAATATGGGAATAAATATCGTTACTTCATTCCATAGTAAGTACGCAGGCGTTGAAGACTTAGAACAGAAGACAGGAATTCAGTTGCCTAAAGATATTGCAG
Organism: Candidatus Poribacteria bacterium; assembly: GCA_026713385.1. Taxonomy (GTDB): domain Bacteria; phylum Poribacteria; class WGA-4E; order WGA-4E; family WGA-3G; genus WGA-3G. Next base: position 10,942 of record JAPOOP010000357.1, read on the forward strand.
ATTTGCTGAAAGGACATGAGAAATAAACTAACGCAATAAGTGGTTTCAGGATTTTTCAAGAAATTTTTAAGCCCGAAACAACCTATTGTGAAGTGCCAACGCTTATTTAGGCGAAAAAATCAGTAAAGTTAAGTAAACGTCTTGTAGGAAAGGAGGTGTTAGACATGGCAAAAGGTAAAGACGGTGGTGGCAAGAGTCGCGGCGGTTCGCGTCCGAGTTACCCCGCAAACAAGCCCTCTAAAACAGGAGGGAAGTCTGGCGGCGATAGAAGCAATGCTCCCGCAAAGTCCAGTAGCAGTAAGTCATCTTCAAAAGGTAAATAAATTGTGAATCAACCAACTCTCGCTTTGCAGGGGGGCGAGGCTTCATAAACAACATCATAGACAAAATCATTGTCTACTGCTCTTTTTATAGGAGAAAACAATGCCGAATCGAACGGAGAGGTATACTCATTACTTTCAAGTGCTAATTGATGAACTCCGAGAACAGCATAACTTTACGGATGCACGTCGTCCCGGACAAGGAAAGCCTTATTACACTTTTGCATCCGGCACGACTGACATCAAGTATGTCGCAGGTTTTTATGGCAAAGGCAGACAAGCGTTTACGGTGCTCGGAATTTACTCTAACGATTGCGAGAAAAACAAAGCCATTTTTGATGCCCTTGAAGAACGAAAACCCGAAATTGAAGCCCGGTTCGGTATGCAACTCGAATGGTATCGCCGCGACGACATCATACGATCCTATCTGGGTCTATGGCGTGAGGGAGACATTGACTCCGATGAACGTGCCTTAGAAACCATTAAAGCATGGCATATTGAGAATCTGCTGAAACTCAAAGCGGTGTTTACACCTGAAATAGAACGGACACTCGAAAAACTGAAATCCAGGAAATAGAACCTGAGTGAGGAACATACTATGTTAAACTACTCTAAATTACTTGCTATGCTACCGGATGCAGAACATCTATTAAGTCTTGAACCAGAAGGACTCGCTGGTTCTCTTTTGCTGGCTTTAGAGGGCAGTAAGGAAATAAAAATAGAAGATCTTATAGACGGTAAGCAATTGTTACACGAGATTGAAAGTCGATTGGACATAAAATACCCGGAAGGATGTCTTGATGATGTACTTTATGCCCTTATGGAAGCGTGGCAATGGTTAGAGTACGAAGGTTTTGTCGCGCGGAAACCCACTAATTTAGTAGGCGATAGGAACTTATGGGGATGGACCCACTTCGTTACCAGACGAGGGAAAAACATCGAAACACTTGAGAACTTCAACGCTTACCGTAAGGCAAACCTTCTACCCAAAGGGCAACTTCATTCCGTAATTGCACAAAAAGTATGGTCACTATTCTTACAAGGTGACTATGACACTGCTGTTTTTAGGGCTTTCAAGGCGGTTGAGATTGCTGTTCGCACAGCAGGGGGGTATGCCGAGACATATATTGGAGTTAAGTTGATGCGTAAGGCGTTTAATGTCGAAACGGGTAATTTAACTGACAAAAATCAACAAATTTCGGAAAGGCAAGCACGATCCAATTTGTTTGCTGGGGCGATCGGAGCTTTGAAAAACCCTGGTAGTCACCGAGATGTTGAAATTACCGCGGAGGAAGCAGCTGAGCTGATAATCTTCGCGAGTCATCTCCTTCGGATTGTCGATTCATGTAATTAGAAAGTAATGAGGTAATAGTCATGTTTACTCTATTGAGAGACGAAATCACATTTGGAGTCGCGGAAAGTTTTTGCAAAGAGATACCTGAAGGAGTGCGCGTTGAGTATAAACAAGAAATTACGCATATTCCTAAAATCGTGTCGTCTTTCGCAAACACTCTTGGTGGCATCTTTATCATAGGAGTAGAGGCTGATAAAGAAACGAACATGGCGATTTTCCCAATTAAGGGCATTCCTAAAGCATCCGGAATTGAGGAACAAATTCAACGAAGCGCGAGCGACGGCATTTATCCGGCAGTTATGCCTGATGCAAAAATCGTTGATATTCCGAATACTAACAACGTGGTTGTTGTCGTTCGTGTTGATGAGAGTGTTCAAGCCCCCCATGCGATTCAAAATTCTACAAAAATTTATGTTCGAGAAGGTAGTACCACTCCACCTTATGAATTTGCTGATGTAGATCGCATCGTGTATATGCTCAAACGTCGCGAGGACTCACAGGTTGTTGCCAGACAAGTTATGGCGCGAATGGAAGAACGTATCCAAGCTCTCTATGCTACAGAGGAACCGACCCTAATGGTGATTGCCAAACCCGTTTTTCCGTATCGTCCTGTGATTTCAACATCTGATATTTATACATTAGGTGAAGCGTACGGATCGCCTCCCCGTAGGGTTGCTGGCGGTGTTTCTTATTTCCGCAAAGATGATGTCAGTGTCTATAGAGAATTTAACGAATACGGGATTGTCTGTTATAGAACTGAATTATTTGAAGATGAAGTTGAACAAGCTATTGAATATGGTCGATTTCTTTCTCCTATACAGTATTTAATTGAAGATGCCGAAAAACTTTACACGAAATGCGAGTATTTAGGAAATATTGAGGTTACTGCTAAGTTAAGGCACGTTTTCGGGAAAAAACTGCATGATACTACAAGGACTGTGCATGGTAGAAGTAAAAGAATTACGGAAGGCCTTCGAGCGGAACCAGAGTGCTTTGATTCAACCGTCTCCACTTCAACGCGATGTCTATTAAGTGATTTTCAAGATACAGAGAAACTAACAGATATTGTTGAAGAATTAGTCCTTCCGCTTCTCTGGGCGTTTAATATTCCTACCAATGATCCATGGAAGAGAGAACAAATTAGAAAACGGATAAAGAGTGAATAGTTGATAGACACATGGGATACTTTCAGTCAAGAGATACTACTTTGGCGATAACCTCAGAAATTAGGAACCCTGAAAGGTTCAACATATCAGACGTGGAGTTCCACGTATACTTATAACTGGGATGTCTCTTTCGAGTAACCCCGTTCACCCTGATGACATCATTGACGGATAAGCACTTGCGAATTCGCAGCCGAGCCGTGGACTCTCGTAATCTACGTTAAGGAGGTTTTATGCAAGGAGAGAGAATTTTGTTTACTTTAAATTACGAAAGATTTCAGCGTATTTTAGGTGAGAGTAACTGGTTTAAACTACAACAGGAATTTAAAAATCCGCTTTCTGAGAGTTTTCTGATTTGGAGAGAAGTAGAAGAGGGAGGTTCAGAACGATGGTTGTTAGTGGATTTGGGGAGACATTCAAGTTATTCTATCAACAGACGTGACGAAAAGGGAGCGGCAATAACAGATGAGAAAAGTAATTCAGTAGTACACGTATCAGAGTTCCCTAATTTGGAAAATCAACTAAAGACTACTTCGGCGATTTGCAACCGTCTACAGGCGGATCCTCAAACTGGTTATGGACCTCAAGGAACACGGACAGGGTTCATTCTCCTCCTGATGAAACTGAATGTAGGTAATGTTTACTTGGAGGGATTAAAACGTTCTGAGTTGTCAGGTAGCAAGTTTGACTTTGAAAATGTACACTCGGATTTATCCGTTGTTCATGGAATGTTTCATGAAATTCTAACTTCTGCCTACGATGACCTCATCAATTTGTCAGATGCTGAAATAGAAACGGTGAGAACATACTTACCTCAATTTCATGAGATAGCACAGAAGATTGAGAATTTTGATATTGGTGGTGATAATCCCAGGGATAGACATGCAGACCTTTTAAAAGAGATTTCTGACTTTTGTAGTAATGCGAAATCCGTTTTGACTCCGACTATAACCTATTTAAGATCGAAACAGATTGATACATCTAAGGCTAAGTTTGACGCTTTTTTCGAGGATGCTGAAAATAAATGGAAAGAGATTGATGATAAAAGTGGCGCAAAACTGCAGACATTAGATGACCTCATACTTAAGCAGGAAAACCAACTCGCGGAAATATCGATCTCGGAGTATGAGAAAATTTTTGCCAATCAAGCGGAAAAACATCAAACGGGTGCTAAACGTTGGTTTTATGGCACAGTTTGTTTGGTTATCGTATCTATTGCCATTTTTGTGTGGGCAATAAAGGATTTGGGATCTGCTACACAGTTATCTATAATCGTTCAAAATGTTTTTGCAAAAGGGTTCTTAATTTCCGTGTTTTATATGTTGCTCAACCGTTCTATTAAGAATTATACTGCCGAGAAACATTTGGAAGTTGTTAATCGCCATCGCCAGAATGCCTTGGCAACTTTTGAGGCATTTGCCGATGCAGCGGGCGAAAATCGGGACACGCGAGATCATGTGCTAATGGCAGCCACGGATGCCATTTTTGATGCGAATCAAAGCGGTTATCTCTCGGTGAAAACACCCCGTTCCGATAGTGCGAATCCGATACAACAGATAGTTAGGGCAGTTGTCCCTGACAAATAGTATTTTCTAAGGAATTTAATGAAAATAGCTTTGGTTACTTTTGTTGCAGTTGCTACCGTTGGAAAAGAGATTCACGTCAGCAGATTTGTGATGATTGAATTCTGATCTATCGAAACCGGAAGTTTCAGCATCATCGTAAAATTTTGTTAACTGGAGAGATAAACATGAGTACTTTTCGTATTGACCAACCGTTCCTTCAAGAGTTGCTCAAGGACATAGGAAGTGGAAGAATACAACTCCCTGATTTCCAGCGGGATTGGGTGTGGAATGATGACCGTATCCGGAGTCTTATCGCTAGCGTATCACGGGAGTTTCCCATTGGTTCTGTGCTTACCCTCAAAGCCGGAGATACAGATATGAATTTTGAAACAAGACTCGTTGAGGGAGTGAATGCTATAGATGTTCGCGGGGAACCCGATACCCTCATACTTGATGGGCAACAACGACTCACAGCACTGTTTCAAGCCTTAATGTTAGGAAATGTAGCTTTTAGGCGGAACGCTCAAGGTAGGAAGACTCGTCGCTATTATTATTTCCACATGGATGCGTGTACCGGAAATGGAACGGAACGCGAGGATGCCGTCATTTCTTGTAGAGAAGATCATCGTTTGCAGATACCGACATCCAATGGGAAACCGAAATCCATTGACCTCTCATCAACCCAAGAGCAGTACGAAAACCAAATGTTTCCAGCACATAAAATTTTCGATTCTGCCGATTGGAAGCAAGGATACATGGAACATTGGGATTATGATCCTGATAAAACGAGGTCGCTCTTCAAATTTGAGGCTGAGATAATTCAATGCTTTAATCGATACAATGTTCCTGTTATTGAGTTAGGTGGAGCCTCAAAAGAGGCAATTTGCTTGGTATTTGAGAAAGTAAACACCGGGGGCGTAACGCTGACTGTATTTGAACTTCTCACAGCATCCCTCGCTGCAGAAGGTTTCCGATTGCGTGATGATTGGAGACGTAGACACAAACGTCTAAGAGAGTATAAGGTGCTAGGAAAACTTGATGGTATTAATTTCCTACAAGCCCTTACATTGGTTGACACCAAAAATCGAAATGCTGCAATCAGTTGCAAGCGTAAGGAAATCCTAGAGTTAGATCGAAAGCGTTATGAAGAGTGGGCAGATCAAGTCAAGGCTGGATTTCTGAGGGCAGCCCGCTTTCTGCATAGGCAGAAGATATTTCATGCAAAAGATGTCCCCTATTCAGCTCAACTTGTTCCGCTGGCAGCGATTCTAACGGATTTAGGACATCTGAGTGAAACAGACGGAGTTCCGCAGAAAATTGCGCGTTGGTATTGGTGCGGTGTGCTTGGTGAGATGTATGCGGGTTCTACTGATACTCAGGCGGCTAGGGATTTCTCTGAAGTGACGACTTGGATAAGAGAAGGCGGGAAGGAACCAACAACAATCCGGGAGGCAAATTTCCAAGAGGAACGTTTACTTGAACTCCGAACCCGTAATAGTGCCTTGTATAAGGGAATCCATGCATTGATGATGCAGGACAGAGGCGCAAGCGATTTCCGTACTGGGTACCCCATTGATGAGAAAGTGTTCTTTGAGGATAGGATCGACATCCATCACATATTTCCCAGAGCTTGGTGTACGGAAAAGGGCATTGCATCCGGGGACTACAATAGTATTATCAATAAAACGGCTATCTCAGCACGCACAAATCGCATGATAGGTGGGTGTGCTCCTTCAGCGTATTTGCAAAGGATACAAACTGAATCAAAGATAGACGATGTCAAAATGGATAACAGACTTGCCGCTCACCTCATCTCTGCCGAAGCTCTGCGCGCCGATGATTTCTGGGGTTTCCTTGAAGCCCGCAAAGAAGCATTATTTCGTGTAATCCAGAAAGCAATGGGAAAGGAACCCGAAAAAACGAATGAGCGTCCCAAAACACAGTGGCAACAGAACCTCGTGGACGGCAATGAGGGCCTAGCCCCGCGCCCGAGAAGCGGATCGCGTCGAAAGGAGAAGTATACCGCCTACTTTCAAGAATTGATAGATCAACTTCGAGAACAGCATAACTTTACAAAAGCGCGTCGTGCCATGAAAGGTCAGAATTACTACCTCTTTGCATCAGGGTCTACAGGCATAAAATATGTTGCAGGATTTAACAAGCAACAAACAGTGTATATGAAACTGATCATTAATTTCGGAGATCGCGAGAAGAACAAAAGTTTCTTTGATGTCCTCAAAGAGCGGGAATCCGAAATCAATGGGCAATTCGACATCCCCCTGAAATGGGAACGGGGGGAAACACGGCGCGCCGCGATTCGTTTGATACGGGATGGCGACATAAACGCCGATGAAAGTGAGTTAGCAGCGATCAAAGCATGGCATATTGCGTATCTCCTGAAACTCAAAGCGGTGTTCACGCCTGAAATCCAACGGGCACGCGAAACACTGAAATCCCAGTAAAGTCGCACCATAGGTGTCAATTTAAGAAAAAACGGGTCATGGCATCGTCTTGATTTGGCAGGGCGCGTGCCCTTCACTGACTCTATCGAACTTCTCGGCGTAGAGCTCCAATACCATGAGAGGCGCGGTCCGCTCTTCATGGAGCGTGTTCGATATGCCATCAATGGTGTCAAACAAGAAGAAGGGTTTCCGCTTG
>JAPOOP010000586.1 GCA_026713385.1 Candidatus Poribacteria bacterium
AAGACAGTATCCTTGTCGTCACGCTTAACGTAAAGTTTACCCTCCTCCTCTTTCCCGACGTGCAAGGTTGCGGTTGTACCATCGTTCAGTACAGCAGAAATGGTAGATTGCGGTGTGCCTAAGCCGTATTCAGCAAGTTCATCCGTCGCTTCAGCAAACTCGTCCGTGTCCAACTCGCTGAAAGTTGTTAGAAGAGCATCAACCTCTGTTGTTTTAGCAACAGCGACTACAGGCTTGAGCATCTGCCATGCTCCGTCTGCATCCAGACGGAGTTCGATCGTCTCCTCCGGCGAAACAATGTTAAGCTGTGTGACAATCCCTTTGTTAAAATTGAAGATGGTCCGATCTTTCCACGTACGCGTGCCCTTGTTAAAGACAGATTGGAGATACCCTTGTGCGACATAGACATCGTTGGAATCAGCAGGACGCACGTAACTGCTTAGAAAACCGGGGGTTGTTTTCCCAACAAACAGATGCACCAACACTTTATTGCTTGCATCCATCAGTTTCGCTTCAACACCGGTGTTATCCACCTCGAATTCCGATTGTTTTTCTGGGTTATTCGAGACACGTTGTGTATTCTTAAATTCGGTCACCTTGGACAGCAATTCTGCTACACCTTCACCATCTGCAGGATAGTTATCCATAGAGGCTACGAGCCAATTGTCATTCTGTTTTGAGAGCGTTGTTGTCTCGCCGGTGGCGGTGATTTCTATTTTCACAATCTGCTCCTCATTGAAGTCCGGAAACAGGGGCATTGCTGTCTCAACCTTCTTTTCATATTCGCTCTGTCCGAAGGGGTTCTCAAAGAGCAGGATAACGATTGCCAAAACGACAAATATAGCACCTAAAATAAGGAGTTTTGTTTTCATTTTTTAATTATTCCTTGCGGTTCGATTAGGTCAATTAGGTGAGTAACGTTACTCAGCGTATATCCGCCCTCCGCTACGCTTACGGGCTACTGTTTTGGTTGTAACGTGAGTTACACAGATCCGTAAGTTTCTACGAACCTTTTCGCTCGCCTTTTTAGGAAATATCGGAGGAGTCCAAAAACGACGACCAATAACGGAATACCCACAATACATAGGTATTTAATAAAGTTTTTCTCAATTTCAGAAACTTCACGCAAGGGTCGATCCGTGATGGTGTGTGAACGGATACCGATAAGAGCATCGCCAAGAGTCAGCCAGTCCACGGTGTTTAAGAAAAAGTTAACGCCATCGGGACGTAATTGCGTAAGAAATTGCGCCGTGCCTACCACAACAATTTGGGTCTGTTCGCTCTCAGTTTTAGTGACTCGTGTCTCTGTATCTGGCGCCGCAGTAGGCGTCTCGCTTCCCTGTGTAGGATCAGCACCTCCAACGGTTGGAGCCGGTGGAACCTCTTTACCGGCATAGAAACTTTTGAATTTGCCTTCCAAGGCGACAGCAACCGTATAGACTTGTGACTCAGCATTGGGTGGAATCGGAGCGTTCGGCATTAGGTTGTAATAGCCCTGGATACTCCGTCCTGCTTCACTCGTCTTTGCCAATGGCATTGCAGTAATTCCATCTTTTGTCACCATCTCTAAAGAACTCGTCCACGGTAATGTCAACGCCTCCAACTGGTTGGTGATGCTATGTTCCATCGAGAAATTCGGTTTTATAATTTTAATAAAATAGGGATAAGGCTGAATAACGGTCATGAATCCTTGTTGGAATCGCGCCGTATCGTGGTATCTGGCATCAAGCAAGAGATTGTTTCCGAGTTTTGCGCCGTAGTGTTCCAAGAGGTCGTTCAGACCAGTGCTCAACGGTGCCGCTTGCAATGTACCCGGTTGTAGCTGAATGGGATCGACCAAGAAAATCGCCCTACCGCCACGCATAATAAACTGGTCAAGTTCGTATTTATCACGCTCCGTCAACGGTTGCTTTACGCCAGCGATAACCAACGTCGCGACGCTGGTGTCAACGGCTTTTCCGTCTTGCAGACTCACGGGGGTGAGATTATATTGCCCCTGCGCACTTTTATCCAAAAGTTGGCGAAACTGCTGATGGTTTTGATCGTTTATATCGAATTCGCCGTGCCCTGTCAAAAACCCTACCGTCTTAGCCTCTTTGGTGGTAACCTTGAGAATAGTGGAAGTCAGCTCGTACTCCAAATTAGCGGTTGATCGCACAACTGGCAGGATCTCTTCTTTACCGCTATAGCCGATAGAGATCCCCATGTAGACGTTCGCGATTTCCGCTTTATCCTTTTTTACGACATTAATTTGGACTTCCGGTATCCCCTTGAAACGGAGTTCCTGTTTCTGCCCATCGTCAAAGTCAGCAGGATTCACAAAATCGATCTGGAGTTTCTTGGAGAATGCGTTATACTCATCAAGAACGTCTCTGATATCGCGACGGATTTGCGCGACTTCCGCGGGATTTGTGGAAAAGTATGCGGTGATCGTCACAATATCATCCAACGCGTCGAGCACACTTTTAGTTGCTTTCGAGATAGTATAACGCTTGTCCTCGGTGAGATCCGCGCGAATGAAGCGACGCGTCGACAGGAAATTAATCAGCACGAGAATGCCGAAGATAATTGCTACAAAAGCGAAAGTGTTGCCACCATATTTGATTCGTTTATTTAGCACAACAACTTACTCCTTTACTTAACGCCATTTGCGGCTTTCAACCGACAATGTGCTTAGATAGAGAAAAAAACCGATTAGCGACAGATAATAGACAATGTCGCGAGAATCAAGGACCCCTCGAAGAATACTGCTATAATGTGCCCCAAGACCGAGATAACTGAAAATCGGGAACAACCAGTTCGGTGCATTGAAAAGCACAATATCCTCACCGATGATAAGCAACACAAAACAAGCAGTAATTCCAAAAATAAAGGCGATAATCTGATTTTCAGTCAATGTTGAGGTGAAAAGTCCAACTGCTATATACGCCCCACCCATCAGCAGGAGACCGATGTATCCGCCGATGAGTGTCCCCCCATCTGGATTCCCCAAGTACATAACCGAAAGCGGAAGAACGAGTGAGAGTAGCACTGTTACAGTAAGAAGTGCAAAGCTTGCTAAGAATTTTCCGATGACGACTTCATAATCTCGAATAGGTAGCGTCATCAGGATTTCTACTGTGCCGAGTTTTTTTTCTTCAGCCCAGAGTTTCATCGTAACAGCGGGAATAAAAAACAGGAAAATCCACGGCATTAATCCAAAAAAACCGCGCATTTCAGCTTGGTTAACGAGAAAAAAACCTCGGAAGAAAAGCCAGGCAGAAATGCCGAGGAAGAATGTGATGAAAATATACGCGATAGGTGAATTGAAGTAACTTCTAAATTCCTTTTTGAGGATAGCTGTAATGTTCGTCATAATTTTTTAACTATGTGGACCCTCACGAAGATATGCCCGTTGAGCAGACCATCGGTTTTGGTCCAAGTTGATATTGAATTGTTAACGGGTACGAAAACCAGGTTTGGTTTCAAAGGGATCATACAACTGTCAACGAGTATGGAAACTGGAGCGGTTCAAAACCCTTTCGGGACCCCACAAGTGGTTTCCCTCTTTACATCCGAAAAGCCTTTACTACTCCTATACCTGCTCCTTGTCTGTCAAATTAAGGAAAACATCCTCTAAATCCACAGATTCTTGACGGAGTTCTGTGAGGCTCCATCCGTTCTTCACAACGACGTGAAAAAGTGCTTCGGCAGCATCGCTACCTTGAGAGGCATGGATCTGATACCCTACGACCCCATTGTCCGTGTCAACACGGTTCCACTGCGAAACAAACTCTAATTCGTTGAGTTGTGCCTCAATTGCATCTTGTGAACCTCGGATGGCGATGTGGACAATTTCCTCGCCCTTCTCCTGACTCGCAAGCTCCTCCGGTGTCCCGTTTGCGACAATCTTCCCGTTGTTGATGATAAGGATTCGGCTACAGGTAGCAGAAACTTCAGGCAAAATATGCGTGCTGAAGAGTACAAGTTTCTCCTGCCCGATGTTTTTGATGAGGTTACGGATTTCAATGATTTGGCTTGGGTCTAACCCAGAGGTAGGTTCATCTAAAATCAAGATAGGTGGATCGTGGATGAGGCTTTGCGCCAAACCGACACGTTGACGATAGCCTTTTGAGAGTTCACCGATGTCTTTTTGGATAACGTCCTCAAGCCCACAGACATCGATAACCGCTCGAATCCGCTCTTTCCGCTGGTTCTTTGGGACGTTCCGCACCTGCGTCATAAAGTTGAGGTATTCAATGACCCCCATGTCGGCATAAAGTGGTGCACTTTCAGGGAGATAGCCAATTTGTTTCCTGACTTCAACGGATTCCTCGAATACATCGTATCCCGCAACGGTAGCACTCCCTGCATCAGCAGAAAGATAGCAGGTGAGAATACGCATCGTGGTCGTCTTTCCTGCTCCGTTCGGACCGAGGAAGCCTAACACCTCGCCAGCATGCGCGTCAAACGAAACTTGGTCGAC